>CAIWCQ010000451.1 GCA_903911165.1 uncultured Actinomycetes bacterium
ACCGCGGCGCCGTCGAGCGCACTGGCGCCTGGCGCGCGGCCGTCTCTGCCGCTGATGGCGTGGGATCACGTGATCGGCCCCGACGAGTCGGAGGCCCTGGTCGCGAAGTTGGCGGCGTTCCCCGCGGTCCGCGCCTATAAGGCGGGCCGCTCCTATCGCGGCCGCGATATCTCGGTGCTGGAGCTGACCGAGCCGACACCGAGCGAAATTGTTTCGCTCGCCAAGCTCACCGCGCTCAAGCCCACGGTGTTCATCACCGGCCGGCAGCACGCCAACGAGGTGTCGTCGACCAGCCACATCCTGAAGCTGGCCGAACTGGTCGTCTCGGACCCGGCGTACCGCGGCCTGCTGAAGAAGGTGAATATCGTCCTGCACCCGGTCGAAAATCCGGACGGCGCGCAGATGGCGTACGACCTGCAGAAGCTGACGCCCACGCACATGCTGCACGCCGGACGCTACAGCGCGCTTGGCATGGACGTAGCCTCGCAGGTCAACGTCGCGAACCCGTTGCTGCCCGAAGCGCTGGTCCGCGGCCGGCTGTGGCGGGAATGGCTGCCCGACGTCTACCTCAACCCGCACGGCTACCCGTCGCATGAGTGGGTGCAGCAGTTTGCGGGCTATGTGTCGCCTGGGTTCCGCTCGTACTGGACCACCCGCGGCTGGTATACCTCGGTCGGTGGCCTTCGCGATCCTCGCTATCCGGAACACGCCGACGCCGTCGCCGCGTTGCGCGAGTCCATCGTCCGCGAGATCAACAGCAACCCTGATGTGAAGGCCATGAATCTGCGGCACCAGGCCCGGTACCGCCGGTGGGCCTACGGGTTCTCGCCGTACGTCTACAACCAGGAGATCTACAAGGACACCGCGATCTACTACACCGACCCCGAAACGGGAGAGGTGGGCGGGTCGCGGCGCGCCGGCACCGGTCGCGGCTCTGGTGGTCGGTTCGCCATCGGATCGTGGCCGCAGGTAACTTTCTTCTCGGGCGGCACCGAAGCGCCCGACGAGACGGCGCAGGGTGATTGGCTGAACCTGGTGACCAAGCCCGGCTTCTCGTATCTGATGGCGAACCTGACCTACCTGCGCGATGGTCAGTACGTGGTGGAGCGCATTGAAGAGAATGGGCAGCGTGACTCGACGTCGATCACGTTGTTGCGCGTGCGCCCAGTGAGACCGGCCGCTCCAACCGGGCGACGGTGAAGGGCGGAGTCTCGCGAGAGCCGCGAGCGTAATAGAGTCGCGAAGACGGACGAGATGACCGGAAATGCCGTGCTTGGCGACCGCGAGTGGCCGCGCCGGCCGACAGATTTAAGAAACGAGAGGAGAACCGCATGCGCAAGTGGATGCTGAGTACGTTACTGACAGTGGTGTTCGGGTTTGGGGGAACGGCATTTGCCCAGAATGCGCAGATCACCGGAACGCTAAAAGACCAGAGCGGCGGCGTGCTGCCCGGTGTCAGCGTGACGGCACGGAACCAGGACACCGGCCTCACCCGCACGGCGGTGAGCGAGGGAACCGGTGTGTATCGCCTGGGTGCGCTGCCTCCAGGCGCCTATGTCCTGACCATCGAACTGCCCGGCTTCAGGACTGAGACGCGGTCCAACCTGGTCCTGGTCATTGACCAGACCGCCACCATCGACTTCACGATGAGACCGGAAGCGTTGCAGGAGTCGGTCACCGTCACCGGTGACGCGCCGATCGTGGACACCCGGACGGCCGTGGTCTCGACGAGCGTGACCAACGATCAGATTCAGGATCTGCCGGTTGCCTCGCGGCGCTGGGTCGATCTCGCCATGCTCACGCCCGGCGTGTCGCAGGACAACATCCGCGGCTTCTTCTACCGCGGCAACATCAACATCGGCGCCGGCACTCGCGAGTACTCCAACGGCTTCGTCGTCGACGGCGTGAACAACACGTGGGCCCAGATGGGCGAGCCGCGCCAGAACTTCGCGATGGACTCGATCCGCGAGTTCAAGGTGTCGCAGTCGACCTACAAAGCCGAACTTGGCCTCGCCACCGGCGGCGTGCTGACCGTGGTCACCAAGTCGGGGACCAACCTGTTCTCGGGCTCGGCCTTCACCTTCTTCCGTGACAAGTCGCTGACCGCCCAGACCGTGTTCGAGTCGAAGCGTCCCGACTTCCGTCGCTGGCAGTACGGCGGCACCTTCGGCGGGCCGATCGTCAAGGACCGCACGCACTTCTTCGGCGCGTTCGAACGCTCGGATGAGAACCAGTTCTTCACCGTCAATACCGGCGGCCGCTTCCCGCAGTACGACGGCACTTACGTCAGCGACCAGTACCGGTGGACCTACTCCGCCCGGGTTGACCATCAGATCTCGTCGACCCAGAATGTCTTCGCCCGCGCGGCGTCGGAGGTTGAGTACCGGCCAATCATCACCGCCGGCGGCAGCGTCCACCCGACCAACAGCTTCGACTTCGGTGTGCCGCGCGCGTCGTACGTCGGCGGCCACACCTGGCTGCTGAACACCTCCATGATCAACGACCTGCGCGTGCAGTACGCCTATGCAAAGTTTGAAGTCGCCCCGCCGTACAGCCACGGATCGTGGGAGCCGGGCTACTTCGGCGAAGACCGCTTGAGCCTGTGCACGCCGGTCTTCAACTATCCGTCGCTGGGCCTCGGCGGCTGCGGCAACAGCCAGATGGGTCCCGAGCGCCGCTTCCAGATTCGCGACGACATCTCATGGTCGCGTGGCACCCACCAGGTCAAGTTAGGCGGCGACCTCAGCATCATCCGGTTCCAGTCCGACAGCATGGGCTCGCCCCTCGGCACATGGACGATGCCGCGCGACACCCAGTTCAACGCCGCCGACCCGGCCACCTACCCGACGCAGTACCAGAACTCGCGGCCGACTTTTGCTGAGATCCCGGTGAAGCACTTCTCCACCTACCTGCAGGACGACTGGCA
>CAIWCQ010000452.1 GCA_903911165.1 uncultured Actinomycetes bacterium
CGCCTGCAGTACGGCGTGCAGAGACTCGCCGACACGGCCGACATCTACACCGCGTATGGCCCGGACTTTTGGGACTCCCTGGACAACGTGCTGACGTCGGCGCGCACCATCAACGCCCAGCGTGGTGATCTCGATGCCGCGCTGCTGGCGGCGGTCGGCTTCGGCAACACCGGCGCCGACGTGTTCGAACGTGGGATGCCGTACCTCGTGCGGGCGCTGTCGGACCTCGTCCCAACGTCGAAAACGCTCGACACTTACAGCCCCTCGCTGTTCTGCATGGTGCGCAACTACGCCCAACTTCTCCCGCTGGCCCTGTCCTCCTTTGGCGGCAACGGCTACTCGCTGGACACCAACGCCGAGGTGCTCGGCGCGCCGAATGCGTACGTGTTCCCGGAGAACCTGCCGCGCGTTAACGCACGCGGCGGTCCGGGCGGGGCCCCGGGGTGCTGGCAGCCGATCACCCGCGATTTCTGGCCGGCGCCCACCCTGGTGGCTGACACCGGTGCGTCGCTGGCGCCCTACAACCACTTCGAACTCGGTCAGCCGTTCCTGATGGAATACGTGTGGGGACGCCAAATCGGGGAGCACACGATCAACCCATGAGAACTTCCGCTACGGCCGTCAAACTCGGCATCGTCTCCCTCGTGCTGTTGCTCTGCACGGTGCTACTCGTCGTCATCTTCGGGCAGCTGCGGTTCGAGCGGTACAACACCTACTCGGCTGAGTTCAGCAACGGCAGCGGTTTGCGCGGCGGCCAGTTCGTGCGGGCCGGTGGTGTAGAGGTCGGCAAGGTGTCGAAGGTGCAGCTGACCGACAACGGCCAGCGTGCACTGGTCACCTTCGCCGTCGACAAGTCGCTGCCGCTGTACCAGTCGACCATCGCGCAGATCCGCTACGCGAACCTGATCGGGGACCGCTACGTCAATCTCGATCGGGGTACCGGTGAGGGTGCCGATCGGGTGCTGCCGCCCGGCGGTTTCATCCCGGTCGCGCGCACCCAACCGGCACTCGACCTCGATGCGCTGATCGGCGGATTCAAGCCGCTGTTCAAGTCGCTCGACCCGGAGAAGGTCAACAACATCGCCACCTCACTGGTGACGGTGTTCCAGGGCCAGGGCGGCACGATCAGCGACATCCTCAGCCAGACAGCGCAATTGACCTCCACCCTGGCCGACCGCGACCAGGCGATCGGTGAGGTGATCACCAATCTCAACACCGTGCTCGGTACGGTCGTCAAGCACCAGAAGGAATTCGACTCCACCGTCGTGAACTTCGAGACCCTGATCACCGGTCTGAAGAACCGCGCCGATCCACTGGCCGGAGCGATCGCCGACATCAGTGACGCCTCAGGCACCCTGGCCGGGCTGCTGCGCGATGACCGTCCACTGCTGCAACAGACCATCGGCCAACTGGAGACCATCCAGCAGCCCTTTGCCGACGATCCGGCGAAGCTGGATAAGTTGCTCTCCGAGTACCCCGCGGCGATCACCCTGATCGGCCGAGCCGGCGGCATCTACGGCGACTTCTTCAACTTCTACCTGTGCGACATCAGCCTGAAACTCAACGGACTCCAGCCGGGCGGGCCGGTCCGTACGGTCAACATCACCAAGCAGCCGTCTGGCAGGTGCACGCCGAAATGAGAACCCTCGAAGGCTCCGACCGGATTCGCAACGGCCTGATCGGCCTGCTCGTGCTGATCATGGTCATCGGCGTCGGCCAGAGTTTCGTCAGCACCCCGATGCTGTTCGCCAAGCCCATCTACTACGCGCACTTCGC
>CAIWCQ010000453.1 GCA_903911165.1 uncultured Actinomycetes bacterium
AGCTCCCGAGCACCAGCGTGAACACCATCGACAACGCCAGCAGTGCGTTCAGCCAGAACCGCGTCGAGTCCTTGCGGGAGTAGTCGGCGATGATGGTCCGCATGCCGTTGCCGCCGTGCAGCTGAGCCAGCCACAGCATCGACAGATCCCAGATCTGCCAGAAGGGCGAAGCCCAGCGCTGAGCCACGTAGTTGAAGTCCACGCGGTAGACCCCGTTCTCCATGATCAACCCGATGAACAGGTGACCGAGAACCAGGAAGATCAGCACCACCCCGGAAAACCGCATGAACAGCCAGGCGTACTTCTCGAAGTTGGGCATGGCGTTGCGCCGTCGCGGTGCGCGCGGACTGTCCAGACTGGCCGGACGGTCGTGGTCGCGTTCCAGAACGGGTGCGGGCGGCCCGAGGCGGCCCTCGGAGGCGGTGGTCACAGGAAACGCTCCGCCATGTGCATGCCGATCACGACGGTGGCCGGAACCATGATGAGCAACCAGGCACCGGCCACGGCCCACAGCATCTGCCGCTGGTAGCGCGGTCCCTGCTCCCAGAAGTCGACCAGGATCACCCGGACGCCGTTGAGCGCGTGATAGAGCACTGCGGCCACCAGGCCTAGCTCCATCAGGCCGATGATCGGGGTCTTGTAGGTCTCGACTACTTCGTTGTAGGCCTGCGGGCTGACCCGTACCAGCGCGGTATCGAGGACATGGACGAACAGGAAGAAAAAGATGGTCGCGCCGGTGATGCGGTGCAGCACCCACGACCACATGCCGGGGTCGCCGCGGTAGAAGGTGCGTCGTCGCGGCGGCTTGACCCGGGTGGCGGGAGCCGGCACTGCCGTCGTCGTCATCGTGGCCTCCGTGCGGTGAGTTACTGCTGTGACTCTATCTCCGGCGGTGCGGTCAGGAGAATGACGTGGACATTACGTTCGGTGTGGAGTAGCTCTCACTCCGATGGACGCTCGGGGCTTGGCCCGGGGGCAGAATGGTTCCAGTGACCACACCGTTGACCCTTGAGATGATCGGGCAGGCCCCAAAGGCGCTGCTGCATGACCATCTCGATGGCGGGCTGCGGCCGGCGACTGTGATTGAACTCGCTGCCGAGGCCGGGTACGACGACCTGCCGAGCACCGATCCGGCCGAGTTGACGTCGTGGTTTCGCAGGGCGGCGCATAGCGGTTCACTGGTGCGCTATCTCGAGCCGTTCGCCCACACGGTCGCGGTCATGCAGACGCCCGAGGCGCTGCACCGGGTCGCCGTCGAGTGCGTGGCCGACCTCGCCGCCGACCACGTCGTCTACGCCGAGGTGCGCTTTGCGCCTGAGTTGCACACCGCGGGCGGGCTTTCGCTGGACGAAGTGGTAGCGGCGGTGCTGGCCGGATTCGCCGCGGGGGAGCGGGCCGCGGCCGCCGCCGGCCGGACGATCGTGGTGCGGTGTCTGGTGACCGCGATGCGCCATGCCGCACGGTCCCGCGCGATCGCCGAGTTGGCGATCCGGCACCGCGACGCCGGCGTCGTCGGCTTCGACATCGCCGGCGCCGAGGCCGGCTTCCCGCCGTCGCGCCACCTCGACGCCTTCGAGTTCATGCGCGCCAATAACGCCCGCTTCACGATCCACGCCGGGGAGGCCTTCGGCCTGCCGTCCATCCACGAGGCGATCGC
>CAIWCQ010000454.1 GCA_903911165.1 uncultured Actinomycetes bacterium
CAAGTTCCAGTTCAATCTGATCGCCACCAACGGCCAGGTGATTTCGACGTCGCAGGCGTACCAGACCAAGATCGCTGCAAACAACGGCATCAAGTCCGTCAAGCAGAACGCTGCCGGTGCAGCCGTCGTCGACGAGACAGCCGCGGCAGCGAAGAAGGCAGCGCCGGCCAAGAAGGCAGCGCCGGCCAAGAAAGCACCCGCCAAGAAGGCACCCGCCAAGAAAGCCCCGGGCAAGAAAGCGCCCGCCAAAAAATCGCCAGCCCAAAAGGCACCCGCCAAGAAACTGCGCGGTCACGACACCATCACCGGCGCCAGACGGCTGGGCGGCTGGGATTTCGCCACCTGGCGGATGGCCTCCGACGACCCGGTCATGCGCTCGACCATTATCGGCCTGCTGGTGCTCGAGGGCAGCCCGGACTGGGACCAGTTGTGCGATCGCTTCGAACGCGCCACCCGGCTTTCCCCGGTGCTGCGCTCAAAGGTCGTCGAGGGGCCGCTCGACCTGCAGACCCCGCGGGTGGTCGTCGATCCTGACTTCGACCTCGGGTATCACATGCGCCGGTTCAGCATGCCCGGAGCGCGCTGGACCGACGTGCTCACCGAGGCCCGCCGTCAGTCGATGACCGACTTCGACAAAGAACGGCCGCTGTGGCGGATGACGTTGATCGAGGATCTCCCCGACGGCAAGGCGGCATTGATCGTGAAGTTGCATCACGCCATCGCCGACGGACAGGGTGCGGTTCAGTTGGGCCTGGCGCTACTCGACTTCACCGCCGAGGGAAGCGATCTCGGGCCGATGCCGGAGGCCCCGGAACCGGTCGAACTCGACACCCGGGGCTTCATGCAGGCGGTGATCCGCAACAACGCCGGCTGGGTGGCTAAGACCGCCGAGGAGGCCATCAAGGGCATCGGGCCGTTGGCGATGGCGGCCATCAAGAACCCGATGCAGTTGATCAGCAAGGTCCGCGAGACCGCGGAGTCGGTGGCTCGGTTCACCAAGATCCCGCTTCCGCTGGGTCCGCTGTCGCCGATCATGCAGTCGCGCAGCATCAACTACCACTTCGACACCATCGACATCGACTTCGCGCAGTTTCGTGCCGCGGCGAAGAAGCGCGAGCGGACGGTCAACGATCTGTTTCTGGCCGCGATCAGTGTTGGCATGTACCGCTACCACGAGAAGATGGGACGCCCGGTCGGCGAGTTGCGGATGAACATGCCGATCTCGCTGCGCACCTCCGGGGATCAGAGCAACGCGGTGACCATCGCGCGATTTGAGATCCCGATCAGCAATGTCATCGACGACGTTCTGGAGGCGGCAGCCACGATCGTGCGCAGTTGGCGTGCCGAGCCGGCCCTGAAACTGGCCGACTACTTCGCCGAGTTGACCCGGTTCCTGCCGCCGGAGTTGGTGTCGGCGGCGGCGCAGACTTCGGATCTGACCGCCTCCAACGTGCCGGGAGTGCCGGTACCGGTGTGGCTTGCCGGAGCGCGGGTGGAGCGGATGTATCCGTTGGTCGGCACGATCGGGGCGGCGATCAACGTCACGATGCTGACCTATGAGGGCACCGCGAGCGTCGGGGTCAGTTCCGACGACGCGGCCGTCGGTGACCGCGCGGAGCTCATCGCGAGTCTGCGGTCGGGATTCGGCGAGGTCATCGGATCCTCGGTACTGGACGGCGATCCGCTGACGCGTTAAGTCCGGAAGCATTCCACGTTGCTAGGTTGGAACGATGGACGCAACCACCGCAGCCTCGACTATCGCCGGCCCCATCGGGAATTTGGCCGCCAACTTCTACTTCTCGCCCCAGTCCACCGCTCGAGGCGAAGCCATCGGACTCGATGTCATCTCTCTCTACGGGGCGGGTCGAGCATCCATGCTCGGCGGCGTCGAACCGGAGACCGCCGACAGCGTCTTTTACTTCTTCAAGCCCGGCATGGTCGCCGGCGTTGTAGCCCGGGGTCGGAGTATGGCCAGTGAAGACACGATCGCCGCGGCCCACCTCGGCGCCGCCGACGACTATGCCGACGCGCATCTGTCGGGCGTGGATCCGGCCACCCTCAACGCACTCACCGACGCCGTGAATGCGCTCGCCGCAACGGTTCCCTCGGGCTCCTGGCCACTCTTCGACGGTTATCGCGCATCGCCGGCCGCGACGACGGACGCCGCCCGGGCCTACCGGTCCGCCATCCTGCTGCGCGAACTGCGCGGCGGCGTGCACACCGACGCCGTGAAGGCCTGTGGTCTCTCAGCCGCCACGGCGTGCCAGTTCGACGGCGATCTGGGTTACTTCCAGATGCACGGCTTCTCCGAGGAAGACATGGTCGAGCACACACCCGGGATCGACGCGCAGAAAGCAGCCGCCGAAGCGGCGACGACCGCACAGATGGCCGCTTTGTTCGCCCCGCTGTCACAGGCTCAACTTGAAGCGATCGTCGCGGGCACCAAAGCACTAGAGTCTGCCGTAACCTGACGAGGTGCAGACAAAGACACAGCGCGCGTCACGAGTCTTTGCGATGCTCCTTGCTGCGTCACTGGCAGTGGGCTGCAACAGTGCCAAGCCCCAGCCGGAATCCGGACAGATGACCGTCACCTATCAGGATGCGACAACACCCGCGGCGGTCCAGGGCCGAACGCTGATGCAGAACGCGCGCGTACTGGAAGATATGGCCGATTACATCAACGGCTATCTGAAACTGCCGTACGGAATCGAACTCGTGGGATCGCAGTGCGACGACCCCAACGCCTTCTGGAGCGCGGCCGACAAGAGGATCACCGTCTGCTACGAGTTCGCCGACTTCTTCCTGACCGTGTTCAACACCGACCCCAACGAACACGTCACCGATCCCGCCAAGGCCGCGGTCAATTCAACGATCGCATCCGCGTATCACGAGCTCGGCCATGCGGTCATCTCCATGTATGACCTGCCGGCGACCGGGGGACTGGAAGACGCCGCCGACCAACTCGCCGCCTACATGTGGCTCGTGCCGGATGAAGGCATGCAGAACGACGCGCCCCAGGTCGTCGAAGATTTCGCCGAGATGTTCAAGCGGTACTCGGCCAACCGCGGGGATCTGGTCAAAGACGACTTCGCCGATGAGCACTCGCTGGATCTCACCCGCATGTACAACCTCGCCTGCTGGGTCTACGGAGCGAACCCGACCGCCAATGCCGACGTGGTGGCCCAGGTCGGGCTTCCGAAGAGCCGGGCCGACCGCTGCGAGTTCGAATTCCAGCGGATTTCTAAAGCCTGGAAAACGCTTTTGGCGCCACACGTCAAGTAACGCGTTACGGCACGCGCTGACGACGAAACCGATGAAGAGCGCGTACGTCAGCGCTCGATGACGGCCAACCTCGTGGACCTGACTACTTCTTCGGGTTCGATCGTGGGCGAGGTATCGACCGGCGTAATCTGACAGTCATGACTGACACCGCCGCCGAACAGGCTCAGAAGATGGCGGGCGGCAACGTTTCGGCGTTGCTCCCGCAAGAGCGCGATATCGCCCAGGAGCGCGTGCACCGCAAGCAGAACCTCGCCGCCGCGTTCCGGCTGTTCAGTAAGTTCGGCTTCGACGAGGGTGTGGCCGGGCACATCACCGCACGCGACCCGGAGTTCACCGACCACTTCTGGGTGAACCCGTTCGGCATGCACTTCGGGCACATCCGGGTCAGCGATCTGCTGCTGGTGCGCCACGACGGCACCGTCGTCGAAGGTGACCTGCCGGTGAACCAGGCCGCGTTCGCCATCCATTCCCAGGTGCACGCGGCGCGACCGGACGTCATCGGCGCCGCCCACGCCCATTCGGTGTACGGCAAGACGTGGTCCACGCTGGGCCGCACGCTCGACCCGATCACCCAGGACGCCTGCGCCTTCTACTCTGACCACGCGCTGTTCGACGACTACTCCGGTGTGGTGCTCGACACCGAAGAAGGCAAGCGCATCGCTCACGCTCTCGCCGGAAACAAAGCCGCGATCCTGCGAAACCACGGCCTGCTCACCGTCGGGCACTCGGTCGAGGAGGCGGCATGGTGGTTTATCACCATGGAGCGCACCTGCCATGCCCAGCTGATGGCCGAGGCCGCCGGCACTCCGATCCTGATCGATCCGGAGATGGCCAAGCTCACCAGCACCCAGATCGGCAGTCACTTCGCCGGTTGGTTCAGCTTCCAGCCACTGTTCGCCCGCATCACCCGCGAGCAGCCCGATCTGTTCGACTGACCGGCCGAGCTTGCCGCCGGACGCAGCGCAGGCTATGAATCAACGGTGAGCAACCACGGTGTGAACCTGTCCAAGGATGAAACCTCCCTGATCGACGAGACCCAGCCGCACGCCCTGGAGCGCCTCGACGCGAAGTCGTTGAAGGATCTGCAGCACCGGCTTAGGACCGCTCGCGACAAGAACTTCAGCCTGCTGCGCCGCCAGGGTGCGGCCCGGGTGGAGGCCGAGGGCGGCCGCGGCGCCGCGCAACCCGCCAACGAGCGCCGCGGGGACAAGGTGGACGTACTCGACGAGGCGCTGGCCCGGGTGAGCGATCGCCTCGACGCCGTCGGCGACGGCGAGTAATCGCCGGCGTCAGTCGCGCAGCAGCCGGATCGGGTCGCGTCCGTCGACGAATCCGATGAACGGAAACAACATCGAATAGCCGAGTAGTCGCTGTACGGTTTCACTGCACATCCGGGCCCGTTCGCGGCTGATGGCCAGGCTGTAGTTCTCCTGCTGGCGCGCCCAGGGTTCGCAGTACTGGGTGGTCGCGGCCAGCCTGGGCTTGTCGGTGTGGTTCGCGCCGGCGCAATGGATCAGGGTGCCGACGAAGAACACCGCCGACCCCGACGGCATCACGGCCGGCACCATCTTGCCGACGTCAACATCACCCAGAGAAACCTCGCCCCACAGGTGACTTTTCGGGTATACCAACGTCGCGCCATTGTCCTCGGTGAAGTCGTCGATCGCCCAAATCAGGGCCGCTCCAATGGGTTTGCGCGGACGAGGGAAGGGATAGAAGCCATCATCGTGGTGCAGTGGCTGATGCACCTCGCCCGGCATGACATTGATGACCTGCAATTGCGAGAGCAGATAGCCCGGCTGCAGGATTGCGTCGAGCAAGGCCAGCACCAGTGGATGCTCGACGATCGGATTGCACGCCAACGTCTTTTCGATGACAGAGTAAATGCGCCGGGTGCGGTAGCCCTCGAAATCGTTGCGTCCGTCGAAGGTGAGGAACGGTTCGGACGCCTCGCGGATCGCCGCCACCGTCTCGGGCGGGATCAGTTCGGGGATGATGACGTAGCCGTCCTCATTCACTGCGTTGAGCAGTGTGGCGACGTACGACGGATCAACACCGTCGCGATCATGGCCTTCAGTCATTGTTCCTCACCGCCAAGCCGAGAGATACGAAGAGACTTCGGGACAGGGCAACCATGTCGGTATCCGACAGCCTGCCGATCCGTTCGCCGAGCTTAGCTCTCGGCATCGTGGTGACCTTGTCGACCATGACGCGACTCGGTGTGCTCAGCCCGTTGGCGCTGTCGGGCTCAAGTGGTATCCGCAGGAGCGGTACATCGACGGTGTCCGTGGTCAAGGGACAGACGGTGACCGATGCGGTCCTATCGAAGACATCATCCTGAATGACCAGGACCGGTCGAGGCTTCCCGGCGTAGTGCTTACCGCCGGATGCGGTCCACACCTCTCCGCGCCTCACTCGCCGTCCTCACCGCCGAACTCCGAGATGGCGTCGACGAACGCTTGATCGTCAGCCGCCTGATCGCTGTGTGCTGCCATGGCCGACTGCCGGCTGGCTTCGGCGGCAAAGCCCACCGCGCGCACGTCCGGCACCCAGATCTGGACCGGTCGCAGACCTTGCTGACGCAGCCGGGTTCGATGGTCGGCGACTCGTCGACGAACAGAGGATTCTTCCTGCTCGGCCATGCCGGTCACGTTACATGTAACACGACTTATAAACCCATCCGCTCGCAGAACAACGCCGCGATCAGGCTCAGGTACTCGTCTTCGGTCACCAGCCCGCGCCGGTAGCAGGACCGGAGCATCTCGTCGAGGTCGGTGAGGCTGAACCGGCGACGCTGGCCCTTGCCGATTCGGACCGGTTCGATGATTGAGCCGTCCTCACGAACGAAGTCGTTGTTGCGCAGCGCCGCATGGACCCACTGGACCGGCCTGCCGAAGAACCTCGCTACCTCCCCGGTGCCGTAATGCCGCTCCCCCTGGCCGGGGGTTTTCACGGCCCGTGCGCGCTTGGGCCGGGCGCGACCGCCATCGGCGGAGCCGTCCGGGAGGGCATCCGGGACGACATCGTCGTGGTCGTCCGGTTCATCCATGTGATGCGCGGCGCGATCTTCGGCGAAGGCCCGTTCGATCTCGGCTCCCAGGGTATTCACCCCGGCGCCGGCGATCGCGGCGAAATCGAGTCCGTCCACCGCACGCACCTCATTGCGCAATGCGAAGTCGATCGGATTGAAACCACCGTCGGTGGTGCACGGCTCCAGATCGCGACCCATCAGCATGTTCACGCCGTGCCTTTGCAGAACCAGGCTTACCCGGCGCAGATGCTCCTCGCGCCCGAAATCAGCGATCGGAAACGGCACCCAGACATCGGTCCTGGTGGCGATGGCCCGGCTCAGGGCCGAAATGACGGCCTCCACCTCGGCCAGGTCGTCGGAACTCGCCGGCTCACCCGGCTCGAAGCTGAAGGACTCGGAGATCACCGCGCCCTGCTCGGCCGCCTTGACCGCAAGGTCATCCACCTCAAGCGTCCCGTGATCCCCCAGGACGATGACCGCATAACTGGTATTGATGGATTGAGCCACCTGACCACCCCCTTCTCTCGCCTTTCCCGACACCCGCAGATTACGGACGGGGTCTGACAGAAATGGGACGCCGCGAATCCGCCTAAGGCGGCTGCAAGGATGAGCACCATGCAGATCACCGATCACGTATTCGTCGTCACCGGTGCCTCATCAGGCATCGGACGGTGCACCGCGGAGGCGCTGACCGCCAAAGGCGCGAAGGTGGCCCTGATCGCGCGCAACACCGACGCGCTACAGCAGCTGTCCGCCCGCCTGTCCGGCAGCCTGCCACTGACCGCCGACGTCACCGATTTCGCGGCCTTCACCGCGGCTATCCACGCCGCGCACAGTCACTACGGCCGCCTCGATGGATTGATCAACAATGCCGGCCGGGGCTATGGCGCGTCGGTGGAGGAAATCGATCCGGCTGCGTTCACCGAGATCGTCACCCTCAACGCGCTGGCCCCGATCGTCGGGATGCAGGCCGTCATCCCGATCATGCGCACCGCCGGCGGCGGGTCGATCGTCAACATCAACTCAGGCACGTCGTTCATGACCATCCCGGACTACAGCGTGTACTCCGCCTCCAAGCGCGCGCTGCTCGGCATCACCCAGACCGCCCGCGCGGAATTGGCTCCCGACGGCATCGTCGTCAGCGAGGTGTACCCGGGCATGACCGCCACCGACTTCGGCCGCAACCGGCTGGGCTCGGGTGGGGCCTCCACCGACTACTCGAAAGGTGATCCGCCGGAGATGGTGGCCGACCTCATCGTGGCTGCCATTGAAGGCGGCGACGCGCAGTACTTCGTCAACGAGTATCTGCGCAAGCTGGCCGGTGCCTGAACGCCCCAGAACCTGAACGCCCCAGAACCTGAACACCTAAGGCTTACAGGCCCGGTTGGTCCTCGATGATGCCCAGCCAGATCTGCGCGACGTCGATGGCCACCTTCTCGCTGATGAAGGCGTGCTGGGTTCCGGTGTAGATATCGCGGAAGGCGCGTTCGAGCTTGCTGCCCTCGCGGATCGAGCTCGTACCGGCCACCAGGTGCGCCCACTCCGCACAATTTCGCGCGACGTCGGTGGCATAGACCGCGGCGACCCGCATATCGGCGCGCAGGGCCGGGGTCAGCTCCCCGCCGTCAGCAACGGCGGCCTCGGCGGTAGTGAACGCGTCGAGCACCAGAAGTCGGGCAGCCCGCCAGGC
>CAIWCQ010000455.1 GCA_903911165.1 uncultured Actinomycetes bacterium
AGCAAGGCGTTTTTCAAACCTTCCGCATTCAGTTCACGCTTGAACAGGCCCGCCAGCAGGGTCATGGCAGCGCCCACGGCCGCGCCCTCGGTCGGTGAGAACACGCCGCCGTAAATGCCGCCAAACACCACCAAGAAGATGGCAGCGATGGGCCATACGTTCATGGCGCTGGTCAGCACTTCGCTGGCTGTGGCTGCTTTTGCTTGAGGCGCTTGGTCAGGGTGAATGCGCACGATCACCGCAATGGCGATCACCGCCGAGAGCCGCATCGGGTGGGCGGCCATCAGAATCGCGGCGGTCACAGCATGCCCCCAATCCAGTGACCGGCCGCTGCAGCAGCTAGCCCGAGAACGATACTGATGGCGATATTCATCGCCGCGAACATAATGTGGCGTTGCTCGGCGAGTCGCTGGGTCTGCAGCATCCACGTCGAGAAAGTCGTATAGGCGCCCAGAAATGCGGTGCCGGCCAGGATCGCGACCTCATGGCTGACCGTCAGGCCAGCCAGGAAACCCAGCAGCGCCGCGCCACTGATGTTGACCACCAGCGTGCCGAACGGGAATGGCCCCTTCATGCGTCGCGATACCGTCCGGTCCACCATGAACCGCGCCATAGCTCCGAACCCGCCGATGCCGAGCACGCCGACCCACAGCGCGGGAGCCCAGAGCGCGCCACTCATTGTTCGGCCCAGATCCGTCGTGCCAGAACGGTCGCAAGGTAGACCGCGAGCAGGCCTGCGACGATGCTGGCCGCGGTGTATTCGGCGGCCAATCTGTAGCGGTGATCCTCGATCATGATCAGCGTTTCGACCTGCATGGTGGAAAACGTGGTCAACCCTCCGCACAGCCCGGAACTGAGACCTACACGGTGGTGACCGGGCAGCGGCAGCCGCTCCAGTAGTCCGCTGGCGAGAGCGCCGAGCAGGAATGCGCCCACGATGTTGACCGTGAACGTCGGCCACGGCCAGCGGCCGGGGTCGGCCACCGCCAGGGTGCCCAGCCCGGCGCGCGCCACCGTGCCGACCGCACCGCCGACGAACACCGCCGCCAGTTCGCGATGGTCATGGCCGAACACCGGCTACCTCCTTAACGGCAAGCGACAACCGGAGCAAGTATCGCCCCGGCGGGGCACAATCTGTGTCATGGCGGCTAATCCCCGCGCCGGAATGCCGGCGCAACCCGAGGACCTGATCGACCTGCCCCACCTGGTCACCGCGTACTACACCGTGGACCCCGATCCTGACGACGTCGCCCAGCAGGTCGCTTTCGGTACCTCAGGGCATCGCGGGTCCAGTCTTGACGGCGCATTCAACGAAGCGCACATCCTGGCGACCACGCAGGCGATCGCCGAGTACCGCGCCGCCCAAGGCACCACCGGCCCGTTGTTCATCGGCCGCGACACCCACGGCTTGTCCGAGCCGGCCTGGGTATCGGCGTTGGAAGTGCTGGCCGCCAATGACGTTGTCGTGCTGGTGGACTCCGCCGATCGCTACACCCCGACTCCTGCGGTTAGCCACGCCATCCTGGCCTACAACCGAGGGCGAGACTCGCACCTGGCGGACGGGATCGTGGTGACGCCGTCACACAACCCGCCCCGTGACGGCGGGTTCAAGTACAACCCGCCCAACGGCGGCCCGGCCGACACCGACGCCACCGGGGCAATCGCCAAGCGGGCCAACGAGATTCTGCGCGGAGGCCTCAAAGACGTGGAGCGAGTGCCGCTGGCCCGGGCGCTCCAGGCTGCTCAGCGCCACGACTACATGGACGCCTATGTCGCCGACCTGCCCAACGTGGTCGACATCCACGCGATTCGCGCGCAGGGCATCCGGATTGGGGCCGACCCACTCGGCGGGGCCAGCGTCGACTACTGGGCGGCGATCGCCGAACGGCACAACCTCGACCTCACCGTGGTCAACCCCCTGGTGGATGCGACCTGGCGGTTCATGACGCTGGACACCGACGGCAAGATCCGGATGGACTGCAGTTCGCCCAACGCGATGGCCTCGCTGATCGCCAACCGGGACCGCTACCAGATCGCCACCGG
>CAIWCQ010000456.1 GCA_903911165.1 uncultured Actinomycetes bacterium
GGCACCGTCATCGGCGGCGGTACCGTGCGGACGGTGCCGGTCGACGGCGGGCCCGACGAGCCGCGGGTTCCGGGGGACGATCCGCTGGTCCGCACTCCGACGACCTCACTCTCAGAGCTGTTGGCAGTCGGACCCCCGAGCATCGAGGACGCAACGCAGCGACTGCACCAGCGGCCCGATCCGATGGTCAACAACCTGATCGGGATCGTCCACGGCGGCGTCAGCAGCGCCGGATTGGAACTGGTTGCCGCGGCGGCCATCAACCATGAGCAGTCCGAGCCGTTCCGAACGGCCTCAATTCGGGTCAACTTCCTGCGGCCCTTCATCGCCGGTGCACAATCTGTCTATGAGGGAACCGCTCTGCGAATCGGCCGCACGTCGGCCATCGGCGACGCCACGGCGATCGGCGACGATGGAAAAACCGCGATCATCGCCCGTGTCACCGGCTACCGGTGAGTGTCGTGGCTGACGACTTCGCCGCACTGTGCGCCAACGAACCGGAGTTGGCGAAGCTTCGGGGCGGGCTGCGGGATTTCCTGGCTGCCGATCGCGCCGAATTCGGCTGGCAGCCTGCCGTCGACGCGTGGCTGTCCGATTGGGATGAACCGTTCAGCGCACGGCTGGGCGATGCCGGCTACCTCGGGCTGACTATTCCGAAGGAGTATGGCGGCCAAGGTCTGGGTCATCTGCACCGCTACGTGGTGGCCGAGGAACTGCTGGCCTGCGGTGCGCCGGTGGCCGCGCACTGGATTGCCGACCGTCAGGTCGGACCGGGTCTGCTGTCCTACGGCACCGAAGAACAACGCCGGCGCATATTGCCGAAAATCGCTGCGGGACGGTATTTCTCGGCGATCGGCATGAGCGAACCACAGGCGGGCTCGGACCTGGCGGCGGCCGCCACCAAAGCCGTTCGAACCGATGGCGGATGGGTGCTGTCGGGCACCAAGGTGTGGACCAGCGGGGCACACCTGGCCCATCAGGTCGTCGTGCTGGCCCGAACCAGCCCACTCGACCCACAGCACCGGCACGCCGGCTTCAGCCAGTTCATCGTGCCGACCGACTCGCCCGGACTCGACATCAGCCCGATCGTGCTGATGTCGGGAGAGCAGCATTTCAACGAGATCACCTTCAACGAGGTTTTCATCGATGACACCAACTTCCTCGGCAAGGAAGGCGACGGCTGGCGCCAGGTCCCCGCGGAGTTGTCCTTCGAGCGCAGCGGCCCGGAACGCATTCTCAGCACGGCGGCACTGCTTACCGCACTGGTGCGAGTCCTGGCTAGCCAGCCTGATCTTGATGACCACGCCGTCGCGGCACTGGGAGACCTGATGGCGCGGGTGATTTCGCTGCGCCAGTTGTCGGTATCGGTGGCCCGCGCGCTGACTCATGGACGGTCCCCGGCGAATGAGGCCGCGTTGGTCAAGGACCTCGGTACCCGCTTCGAACAGCAGTCGGTGGAGTTGGCGGCCGACCTACTGTCCTACGTCGGTGCCGATGTCGAGGGTCGCTCCCACGTCGCGACCCTTGTCGAAACCGCGCGGTCACACGCACCGATGTTCACCCTGCGCGGCGGCACCAACGAGGTGCTGCGCGGCATGGTGGCACGCGGCATGGGGTTGCGCTAGTGGCCGTGCTCAGCGGGGGTGTCTTCGAAAGCGCACCAGATGATTTGAGCGATCTGCGCAACCTGGCCGACGAGATCGGCGAGCGTTCGTTCGCTGAACGGATTGGTCACCGCGGGCTCCCGGACACGTTCGACGGCGCGGCCTGGCGCCACCTCGAGGACGCCGGACTGACCCGACTGGACAGCAGTGTCGAATCCGGCGGCGGCCCAGTCGAAGTCGCGGTGATCCTTCGTTCGTTGGCCCGCCACTGCGTCACCGTTCCGCTTGCCGAGACCGACGTGTTGGCCGGTTGGCTGGCCGCACGTGCCGGACTAGAGGTGCCGGATAGAGGTCCGTTGACCATTGCCACCGGGCTGCAGTCAGTGCCGTACGCGGCGGATGCCGCCGCGGTGGTGCTGGCCCTGCCCGACGGCGACCAGTTGCGGGTAGCCGTGCGACGCCCAGATGAGCTCTCGATCACGAGGGGCCACAACCCCGGCGGCGAGCCTCGTGACGCGATTGGCGCCGACCTGCCGGCGAGTGCCTTCGTCACCGTCGACGCCGCGGTCGAACTCTCCCGGCGCGGCGCCTGGGCGCGTTGTGTCCAGGTCATCGGTGCACTGGACGCCGCCGTCGAATTTTCGGTGGCTCACACCCGCGAGCGCGAACAGTTCGGCCGTCCGCTGAGCGCGCTGCAGTCCGTGCAGCACACCCTGGCGTCGATGGCCGGCGAGATCGAACGGGCCCGCGCGGCGGCCGACCTTGCGGTGGCGGCGGCGGCCGATCACGGCTTCGACAGCCCGCAGACCGACTACGCCGTGACGGTGACGAAAGTGACGCTGGGCCAGGTGGTTCCGATCGTCATCACCGCAGCCCATCAGTTGCACGGCGCCATCGGAGTGACCATCGAGCACCGACTCTGGCTGGCGACCCAGCGGGCCCGCAGCTGGATCGGTGAGTTCGGCGATACCGCGCATCACGCCCTAAGCTTGGGCCGGTTGGCGCTCGCCGCCGACGACCCGTGGGACCTGATCGTGGGGGACGTGACACACCAGTCCGGCTAGTGGGTCAGGGGGCCTCTTAGTTGCCGCGGGGACCGGCGGTCTTGCGCGCGGCGCGCTGCGTGGCGCGCTTCTCGGCCGGGGCATCCGACGCGCCGGCGCTGCCGGTGTCTGCGGCGGGGCTGTCTACGGCGGGGCTGTCGGCGGCAGTAGCCTCGACCGCCGGAGCCACCTGCACCGCAGCCGGGCGGGCCGCGGCCGCCGAACGTCTCGCCTTGGCGGCCGCCGGCGACGCCGGAGACGTTTGCAGATCCGCCCTGATCTCCTTGACGAACGTCTGGACGAGGGTGCGGGTACTGGGCACGAACACCGCCTCGATTCCGGCAGCGTCGGGGGTGACGATCGGACCGGTCTGTACGCCCGCACCGATGCTGAGATTCAGCAGCGTGCCCGGGATTCCTGAGGGCCCGAGCAGCCCGTCGACGACGGCGTTCCACGCGCCCTCGATATCGCCGCCATCCAGCGCGGCGACTGTGTTGGTGAGGACCGAGCCGACACTGGCCGCCACCACCTGAGCCTGGAGCACGGAGGCGCCGAGCAGCAGCGGCAACGAGCCCACGAGCGTGCCGACCACGGCCGACGCGTGAGTCACCACGCTCTGGAAAACGTAGGTGCCCGTTTCCAGCAGAGCGGTGCCGGCACTAGAGATCGCGTCGGAGATCGTCGTGAGGGCGCTGGCGAAGTCCCCCATCAGAGCTTCACCGGCGGCGGTCCACACGGCCTGGGTCAACGTCTCGCCGGCGAAGAACACCGCATTGCCGGTCACGTTGATGTAGTCCAGGCCGTTGTAGCCCAGCTGGTTGATGATCGGCAGCGCGTCGTCGATGAATTGCGAGATCAGACCCACGGAGCTGTAACCGCCCAGGGAGGAATCAGCCAGGGCCGCGGGGAGCAGCGGGAAGTTCGGCGGGGTCGACGCCGGCGTGCCGAACGTGGTCCCGAAGTTGGCATACGGCCAGCTGGCCGCGTTGGCCGGGTTGCTGACCGGGTCGAACACGTAGTTGTCGGCCAGGTCCGCCGTGGCGAACAATTGGGCCAGCGGGCTGCTGAAGGCGGCCAGTGCGACATTGATCGACGGCAGAGTCAGCGGAGTCGCCGGGGCCGGGGTCACGGCGATGGCGCCCACCGCGACGACCGCGGCGGTGCCGGCGGTCAGATGAGAACGAAGAGAGAGATGCACAGTTCAGGTTCCGGTCCAGTTCGGTGCGCGCTTCTCGGCGAAGGCGACCGCACCCTCCCGGGCGTCCTTGGAGGCGAACACCGGCATGATGATCTTCGTCTGCTCGGCCCACTGCTGCTCGGGAGTCCAGCCGCGCGACTCGACGATGACCCGCTTGGTGGCGGCGACAGCCAATGGGCCGTTGGCAGTGATCCGTTCGGCTAGTTCGATCGCCGCCTCCAACGCGTGTCCCGGCTCGGCGAGGACGTTGACCAAACCCAGTTCGTGCGCCCGTTCGGCAGGCAGGTTGTCGCCGGTGAGCGCCAACTCCATGGCGATCGCGGACGGGATGCGCTGCGGCAGGCGCAACAGCCCACCGCCGGCGGCCACCAGACCGCGCTTGACCTCGGGGATGCCGAATGCGGAATTACGGGCGGCCACGATGAGGTCGGTGGCCAACGCCAACTCCGTCCCACCGGCCAACGCATAGCCCTCGACGGCGGCGATGAGCGGCTTGGCCGGCGGCCGCTCGGTGAAGCCCAGTCCACGACCCTTCACCGCCACGCTCTCCCCGCGGGCGAACGCCTTGAGGTCCATCCCGGCGCAGAACGATCCGCCCGCGCCGGTGATGATGCCCACCGAGAGCCCCGGATCGTCATCAAGGGTGTCCATCGCGGCCGCCAGGGCGTGGCTCACGGCGGCGTTGACGGAGTTCTTGGCCTCCGGGCGGTTGATGGTAATGATCAGGATGCGGCCCCGCTGTTCGGTCAGGACAACGTCCGGGGCACTGGATTCTTCGCTCATCGGTCCTATCGTAATAATGGTCCATGGCCACTGACGTCCGCGTCGACGAGATCCATCCGGATTTGCGCCGGGTGGCCAGGTTCGCACCGCGCCAAATCGTCTACCCGTGGTCACTTCCCCTACTGCGCAGGCTGCCCATGGGCAACCGGTCCAGCAACGACGGCGTGGACGTGGTGGACCTGCCCTCCGGCGCCGGGGCGCGGCTGTACCGGCCCACCGCCGCGGCGGCGCCCACCGCGGCGCTGCTGTGGATCCACGGCGGCGGTTACCTGCTCGGCAGCCCGGAGCAGGACGACGCGCTGTGCCGTCGTTATGTGCAGCGACTCGGCGTCGTCGTGGCCGCGGCGCGGTATCGGCTCGCGCCCGAACACCCCTACCCCATCCCGCTCGAGGACTGCTACACGGTGCTGACCTGGCTGGCCGGACTTCCGGGCGTGGACGCCGACCGGATCGCCATCGGCGGGGCCAGTGCAGGCGGCGGGCTGACGGCAGCGTTGAGTTTCCTGGCCCGTGACCGAGGTGAAGTCTCCCCGGTGTTGCAGGTGCTGTCTTATCCGATGCTCGACGACCGCACCGTCGGCCCCGACCTCGACAAGCCCGGCTTCCGGCTGTGGAACACCCGCAGCAACCGGTTCGGCTGGACGTCCTATCTTGGCGGGGCCGATCCGGCAGTGGCGGTGCCGGCCCGCCGCACCGACCTCGCCGGTCTGGCCCCGGCATGGCTGGGCGTAGGCACCCTGGATCTGTTCTGTGCGGAGGACCTCGCCTATGCCGCGCGGCTCAACGCCGCCGGCGTGGAGTGTGAGGTGCACGAGGTGCCCGGCGCATTCCACGGATTCGACGGGTTGGCGCCGAAATCCGCTGTCTCGCAGGCTTATTTCGACAGCACGTGCGCGAGCCTTCGCCGCGCCCTGAAAGTGTGAGCCCAGTGTCCACCGCACTCACCCGTGAGCAGACCGACTTGCGCCAGACCGTTACCGACCTGATGGCCAAACGGTCACCGCAGGACGAGGTGCGCCGGTTGATGGCCGCCGATGACGGATATGACCCCGCGGTATGGGCCGAGTTGGCGGCACTGGGTCTGCTGGGCCTGATCATCCCGGAGGAGTTCGGCGGGTCGGACGCCGGAGCCGCTGAACTGGCCGTCGTTTCCGAACAGATGGGGCGCGCTCTGCTGTGCGCGCCGTACCTGTCGGCCGCGGTTCTCACCCCGTATCTGCTTCTGGGGATCGCCGACGCCGCGGAGTGCGCGGAGGCACTTCCGCGGATCGCGGCGGGTGAACTGCGCGCGACGGTGGCCTTCGCCGAATCCGGTTCGGTACGGCCTCCGCAGCATCCCGGCACCACTGCGGTGCACACCGCGAACGGCTGGTCGCTGACCGGTGAGAAGACCTTTGTGCTGGACGGTGTCGGTGCCGGGAGGTACTACATCCATGCCGAATCCGATTCCGGTGTAGGGATTTTCGCAGTCGATCCGGGCGCGGCCGGGCTTGCGGTGTCGGCACTGAACACCGTGGATCAGACCCGCAGACAGGCCCGGATCACGCTGGCCGACACCCCGGCCCGGCTGATCGGCGCCGCCGGGGCCGGCGCCATCGCTCTCGATACCGCCCTAGACCGCGCTGCGGTGGCGTTAGTGGCCGAACAGGCCGGCGGAACCATGCAGTGCGTGCAGATGTCCACCGACTACGCCCGCACCCGCTACCAGTTCGGCCGCGCCATCGGCAGCTTTCAGGCGATCAAACACTTGTGTGTCGACATGCTGCTGGAGGCCGAGTCGGCGTGTTCGGCCGCGCGGCACGTCGCCGCTGCATTCGATGCGGGCGAACCCGACCGATTGACGGATCTGGCGCTGGCACAGGCGTTCTGCTCAGATGCGTTCTGCTCGGTCGCGGCCGCCACCATCCAGGTGCACGGCGGGATCGGATTCACCTGGGAGCACCCGGCGCATCTGTATCTGCGTCGGGCGCGCACCGACGCTCAGATCTTCGGCGACCCGGCCTGGCACCGGGAACGCTACGTGCGAATCCGGGAGGAGAGTTGATGACCGACGACGATATCCGCACCGAGGTGCGTCAGTGGCTCGCGCAGAATTGGGATCCCGGTGCCGACCGCACCGGGTGGACGCAACGGGTCTTCGACGCCGGCTGGTCAGCGCCGAGTTGGGAGCCGGAGTGGGGTGGCCGCGGACTGAGCGATCCCCAATCACGCATCGTGGCCGCCGAATTCGCCGCCGTCGGCGCGTACGGCTCCGGAGCGGATCGCGCCGACATGCTGGCCTGCACGATCCATGATCTGGGCTCCGAGGAACAGAAGCTACGGCTGATCCCGCCGTCGGTGCGGGGGGAGACCCGGTGGTGTCTGCTCTACAGCGAACCCGGCGCTGGATCAGATCTTGCCGGACTGCGCACCCGCGCCGACCGCGACGGGGACGACTGGGTTGTCAACGGGCAGAAGGTCTGGACGTCCTTCGCCGCCCACGCGGATTACGGACTCCTGGTGGCCCGCACCGACTGGGATGCGCCCAAGCACAAGGGGATCAGTTTTTTCATCTTCCCGATGCGCCAGGCCGGGGTGGAAGTCCGGCCGATCCATCAGATCACCGGTGAGTCGGAGTTCAACGAGGTGTTCATCACCGACGCCCGGGTGCCGCACGCCAACCTGGTGGGCGAACCCGGCGGCGGCTGGGCTGTGCTGCAACTGGCTCTGGCGCACGAGCGCAGGTTGATGGGCGACCTGGCCCGCACATCGAAGTCGAGTGGTGACCTCAAGCCCGACTCGAACAGTCTGATCGGCATGGCGCGAGCGGCCGGGCGGCTGTCGGACTCCCACCTCCGCCAGGAGATCGCCGTGGTGGAGGGGTACGCGGCGGTCAACCGCTGGAACACTCGCCGAGCCAAGAACACCTCCGACAAGGTCGAGGCCGCCACCCTGCTGTCGCTGGGCAAGATCGCGATGTCACGGATCCTGCACGAAACCGCCCGCGTACAGACCGAGATCGCCGGCGGGGAAACGATGCTGGCCGGACCGGATCACCCCGTCGGTGACGCGATCACCTTCCGTGCCCTCAACGCCTACTTCACTTCGATCGGTGGCGGCACCGATCAGATTCAGCGCAACATCGTCGGCGAGCGCATCCTGGGCCTGCCGAAAGAACCGGAGCCCTACCGCGACACCGCCTTCCGGGATCTGCCGCACTGACCCAAACAGATCAGCGGAAGTGCAGGACGTCGCTGCCCCAGGTCTGCCGAATCTTCGCATCGGCATCGAATGCGATTCGGTCATCGCGATCAATGATCAAGCAGGCCCGGTCGGCTTCCTGATATGCGGTCCACTCGGGCTCACCGGCTAGTCCACC
>CAIWCQ010000457.1 GCA_903911165.1 uncultured Actinomycetes bacterium
ATCCTGGTCGGCACCTACTCGTCGATCTTCTTCGCGACGCCGTTGCTGGTGACCATGCGGGAGCGGACCGAATTGGTTCGCGCCCACACCCGCCGGGTGCTCAACCGTCGCAACCGGGCGGCCGCGGCCGACACCGCTCCCGGTGAATCGACGGCCGGCGTCGTCGGCGAGGCACTGGCAGTCGGCGCACCATCCGCAGGCTCCACGCCGGTGCCGGGGGCCCGCCCGATTCGCCCGCGGCGGCCCTCGGGCAAGCGGGAACGATAGGGCCCGCTGTGGCTTTTGGGCGCCGTCGCAGAACCGCCGTATCGCTGGTAGCCGTGCTCACCGTGTTGGCGCCGACCGTCCTGGCCGGATGCTCCGCCGACGCAGCCCAACAGGTGAACTACGCCGTTGACGGGGTGCTGAGCAGTTACAACACCAACACAGTTGCCGGCGCAGCCTCAGCCGGACCGCAGGCGTTCGCGCGCGTACTCACCGGCTTCAGCTTTCATGGACCCGACGGGCAGGTGCTCTCCGATGGGGACTTCGGGTCGGTGTCGGTGGTCGGTCGCGAGCCGCTGATCCTGGACTACCAGATCGCCGACAACGCGGTGTACTCCGATGGCAAACCCCTCACCTGCGATGACATCGTGCTGACCTGGGCGGCCCATTCGGGCCGGTTCCCCGGTTTCGACGCGGCTAGCCGGGGGGGCTATCTCGACATCGCCGGCATCGAATGCCAGCCGGGTACCAAGAAGGCTCGGGTCAACTATCTGCCGAGTCGCAGCGTCGTGGACTACGCCCAGTTGTTCACCGCCACGTCGATCATGCCGTCCCACGTGATCGGCGATGCTCTGGGAGTCGACGTCACGGCCGGCATCCAGAGCGGCGATCCGGTCGCGGTGGCACGAATCGCCGAGGCCTGGAACACCATCTGGGACCTGAAGGTAGACAGTGACCTCACCCGCTTTCCCTCGTCGGGTCCGTTCAAGATCGACTCGGTACTGCCCGAGGGCGCGGTGACACTCGTCGCCAACGATCGCTGGTGGGGCGCCCGACCGGCAATCCAGCGAGTCACCGTCTGGCCGCGCGGCATCGACGTACAGGACCGGATCAACAATGGCAGCTTCCAGGTCGTGGATGTGGCGGATGGATCATCGGGCACTCTGACTACGCCGGACGACTACCAACGCAGCGACATCCCTTCGGGCGGAATCGAACAACTCATTTTCGCCGCCGCGGGACCGCTCGCTGCACCGCCGGCGCGCCGCGCGTTGGCGCTGTGCACGCCGAGGGAGGTGATCGCCGCCAACGCCAGGCAGCCGGTGGCCAACGCCCGGCTCAATCCGGTGAGCGACGACGCCTACAGCCGGCTGGAGTCGGGGCCGCTGTCCGATCAATACAACCCGGGCAACGCCGATGCGGCGCGGGTGGCTCTCGAGGGTCAGACACTGAACGTTCGGATTGGTTACCGGGCGCCCAATCCCCGGTTGGCGGCCACGATCGGCGCCATCACCAGATCCTGCGGTGCCGCCGGAATCATCGTTGTCGATGCGTCGTCTGACGTGGTCGGCCCGCAAGCACTGCGGGACGGCCAGCTCGACGCCCTGCTGGCCAGCACTGGCGGGGCAACCGGCAGCGGTTCCACCGGCTCATCGGCACTGGATGCTTACACGTTGTTCGCTGGCAACGGCAATAACCTGCCGGGGTATTCCAACCCGCAGATCGACGGGATCATCTCTTCACTGGCAGTCACCACCGATCCCAAGGAACAGGCCCGCCTGCTCGGCGACGGCGCGCCCAT
>CAIWCQ010000458.1 GCA_903911165.1 uncultured Actinomycetes bacterium
ATATCCACGGCGAATTCGTCTGTCTTACGTGGGATTTGGACTTCGACGTGCGACCGCAGGAACGCCCCGACCCGGGATCCGTAGACGAAGACGTGAGTGCCCTGACCCAAGGTGATCGCCAACGCCAGTCGCGGGCCGTAGCAGAAGAAGCCCGACGCGACCTGATTGATGCCGGGCTGCAGCAGGCTCGGCAGTCCGTCCCGACCGGCATCGCCCACCACCGGCAGGATCGCGAAGACGGTGCCGATCGGCATGATGATATCGATGTTGACCGAGCCGTCGAGGGAGTCGACGGCGACCGCCAGTGGCGCCGTGGCGTCGAGCAGGGTTGGTTGCTCGGTCTCTCCCGATGCGTAGAGCGCAACCGGGGCCGCGCGGACCTCGTCGAGAAAGCAGTCGTTGCCGTACCGTTCCAGGGTCTTCTGCTCAGCACGAACGTCGGCGTGGGCGCCCTTTCGGTCCGAGGGCGCGACACCCTGGGCGGCAGAATGGATTTCACCGCTGACGCTGACCGCGGCCCGTGCCAGAGCCAGGACTGTCGAGCGGACGGCGGGACTGCCACCGGCTTCTTCAAGCCAGTCCTCGAGGGCCTTTCCAGGCATGGCCGCTCCTTCCCGGGATGCGCTGCCGTTCCTGCCTGCAGAACGAGCCCAGGACATCAGCGTGCCCAGGATAGGTGAGCCGCGGCCTTCCCGATCCCGATCCGCGATAACAGGCGAGCGCTTCGGGCGGCTACTGCCCCTCGGACACTGGCGCCGTGACCGGCGGTGGCGCTGCCGGGGGCGCGGCGGTCATCGGCCGCTGAGCGATCAGAAAGAGCATGTCGCTCATCGTCACGTCCTCGGTCCGCACGGAGTTCCAGATGTCTCGCAGGTAGCCCAGCGTGCGTCGTTCGGGGGCGGTCTGCGTGGTGCCCGGCGGCAGATTGTCCGGACTCGGCAGGTGCGGTACCGCCGCCGGAGCCGCCTCGACGGACGCCGACGATGGAGGTGCCTCGACGGCCGCCGGCGATGATGGCCCAGCGGGATCGATGGGTTCGGCACCGGCGATGGGAGCGGTGAGCAACGCCATCGCGATCAGCGCACCCAGGCCCGCCGGGGCACGTCGCGCGCTATCCATGTAGTTCCCCTGCCAGCCGGAGGTCTCTACAGGTCAATCCGGCGGCGCGACGATTTCGTTACACCCGGCACCCCGGGTTCTCCACCTGGCAAACCGGCGATGCCCGATAATCGGGGCATGCCCGTCAATCACAGAATGAATCTGCTGTTCAGCGCAGCAGTCGTCGCCGGCGCCGTCAGCTCGGCGGCCCCGGTGAGCGCCGCCCCGGACGGCGGCGTGCCCCCGGTCAGCGCGGCGGCCAGTGCCGCCGGCTTTATCGATGTGCGAACCATCGTCCCGGACGCGATCATCGACCTGCGCTACGCCACAGCAAACAACTTCGTCGGCGTTCCGCTGTATCCGCCCGGCGCCCGCTGCCTGGTGCACGAGTCGCTGGGAGCCGGGCTGTCGGCGGCAGCAGCCGCCCTGCGGCCGGCCGGTCTGACGCTGGTGTTCTGGGACTGCTACCGCCCGCACGACGTTCAGGTGCGGTTATTCGAAGCCGTGCCGAACCCGAACTGGGTGGCCGAACCGGGCGACTACGCGCGCGGCCATGAGGCCGGGCGCTCGGTGGATGTGACGCTGGCCTCGGGCGGACAACTGCTGGACATGGGCACCGACTTCGATGACTTCTCGCCGATCGCAAACGCATACGCCACCGATGGCGTCACCACCCGGCAGCAAGCGAACCGTTCGGTGTTGCGCAACGCCATGGCTAAGGGGTGGCTGGCGCAATACGTGGGTGAGTGGTGGCACTTCGACGGCCCCGGCGCAAGCGTCGACCGCCCGATTCTCGACGTGCCGGTGAACTGAACGATTCTCACGCCTTCTCGGCGATCATCTGTGCCATCGGGCCCAAAGATAGACATCGGGCCCAAAGATAGACATCGGGCCCAGAGATACTGTCCCCAGTCAGAGATGGTTGTCGATGTCCATGCGCCGGTGCAGGACGCGCACTACATCGATGCCGCCTCCGGAGATCACCCGATAAAACAGGACGTGCGACCCGGCGGCGAGTTTCCGATAGCCGCGGCGGATCTCATCACAAGGCCGACCAATGAGTGGATTCGTCGCAGCTCGCTCAAGGGCGCGTTGTAGTTCACGCAAGTACTCGTCGGCCTGATCGGAATCCCAACGGTGATAGGTGTAATCCCAGATCTGATCGAGATCCGCTTGCGCGGCAGGTGAGAGGAGAAAAATGCTCACTAACCGTGCGCGGCCTCTGCCCGCTTACGAGCAAGGAAGGCATCGAAGTCGAACG
Source organism: uncultured Actinomycetes bacterium (assembly GCA_903911165.1). Lineage (GTDB taxonomy): Bacteria > Actinomycetota > Actinomycetes > Mycobacteriales > Mycobacteriaceae > Mycobacterium. The sequence goes on from CAIWCQ010000458.1 coordinate 2,360, forward strand.
GTGTCGAGGGACCGCTGCGCTCGCCCGCGTCGAGGGTTTCCCGAAGCGCCCGCAACTGAGTTTCGCGGTCCTCGAGCAGCCGCAATGCGGAGCGGACGACGTCGCTCGCCGACCGGTAGCGGCCCGCGGCTATCTCGCCTTCGATAAAAGCGGCGTAATGATCATCAAGGCTGAAGGAAGTGTTCTTGCCCACGATCCGATGTTACCAAACATTGGTATTGTGACGCGTCATACCCGGATGTCCCTGACATACGTCCGAAACACCTCGGCCGGAATCGCATTGCCGGAGAAAATTTCGCGGACCAGGCTGACGCTGGGCCGAGGCGTGCGCTCCAGAGTGACCGGGTCATAGGAGTACAACCCGTAGCGCGGCTGGTAGCCGAGCACCCATTCCAAGTTGTCGGTCAGAGACCAAGCGGTGTAGCCGCGGATGTCCATCCCGTCGGCGATCGCCTTGTTGATCACCGCCAGGTGCCGGACGATATAGGAGGCGCGCTTGGTGTCGGCCGCGTCGGCAAGGCCGTTCTCACTGATCCACAACGGGATTCCGTAGGAGTCGGCGATGTCGAGGACCTCG
>CAIWCQ010000459.1 GCA_903911165.1 uncultured Actinomycetes bacterium
CCAGCAGGGCGATCGCGAGATAGGAGATCACCGAGGCGACGGCCTGGCGGTGTTTGGCACTCTCCGAGCGCACCAGGGCATCGCTTTCCTGGAAGTTGGCGTCGATGCGGCTGCTGATCCGCTTCGCCGTCCAGCTGATGAAACGGGCTGTCAGCACCGCACCGATCAGCAGCAGCACGATCGACAGCCCCCGGGTCAGGATCCATTCGCCGATCTCGGCATGCCAGAAGTCATGCCACCGTTCGGCGATGGGGAGGGCCAGAAACTCAGTCGTCGTCATCTCGTCGATTACGCCACCGGATCCCCGCTTCGAGGAACCCGTCGATGTCCCCATCCAGAACCGCCGCGGGATTGCCGACCTCGTACTCAGTCCGCAGATCCTTGACCATTTGGTAGGGGTGCAGAACGTAGGACCGCATCTGGTTGCCCCAGGAACTGCCGGCGTCGCTCTTGAGCGCATCCATTTCGGCGCGCTCCTCGAGGCGCTTACGTTCCAGCAGCTTGGCCTGAAGCACCCGCATCGCAGAGACCTTGTTCTGCAGTTGCGACTTCTCGTTCTGGCAGGTCACCACGATACCCGTCGGGATGTGGGTGAGTCGAACCGCCGAGTCGGTGGTGTTGACCGATTGGCCGCCCGGTCCACTGGAACGATAGACGTCAACCCGCAGGTCAAGTTCGGGAATCTCGATGTGGTCGGTGGTCTCGGTAACAGGCAGAACCTCGACTTCGGCGAACGAGGTCTGGCGGCGGCCCTGATTGTCGAACGGGCTGATCCGCACCAACCGATGGGTGCCCTGCTCCACCGACAGCGTGCCGTAGGCGTAGGGCGCGTGCACCGCGAAGGTGGCGCTCTTGATGCCCGCCTCCTCGGCGTAGGACGTGTCGAACACCTCAACGCCGTAGTTGTGTTGCTCAGCCCACCGGATGTACATCCGCATCAGCATCTCGGCCCAGTCGGCGGCGTCCACCCCGCCGGCACCGGAGCGGATGTTCACCAGGGCCTCCCGCTCGTCGTACTCCCCCGACAGCAGGGTCCGGACTTCCAGCGCCTCGATTTCGGCCTGCAGTGACTTCAGTTCGGCGTCGGCTTCGGCCAGTGCGTCCTCGGCGCCGGCGCCCTGTTCCTCGGCAGCCATCTCGTAGAGCACCGGCAGGTCGGCGAGGCGGCTGCGCAGGCCCTCGACCCGCCGCAGCTCGCTCTGGGCGTGGGATAACTCGCTGGTCACCCGTTGCGCATTGGCCTGGTCGTCCCACAGTTTGGGGTCGGAGGCGTCGTGTTCGAGTTTCTCGATCTTCCCGCGCAGCCCCTCGATATCGAGCACCCGCTCCACCGTCGTCAAGGTGGTGTCCAGGGCGGCGAGGTCAGACTGTCGGTCGAGGTCCACGATGCTTGAGGTTACCGTGAAGGCATGCGCCCGTACTTTGTCGCGATCGTCGGTGCCGGCCCCTCCGGGTACTTCGCCGCGGCGTCGCTGTTGAAATTCGCCGACGAGTCCATTGCCGGCGACGGTCCCGATGTCCACATCGACATGCTCGAAATGCTCCCGACGCCTTGGGGTTTGGTGCGCTCCGGCGTGGCGCCGGACCACCCGAAGATCAAGTCGATCAGCCGGACCTTCGAGAAGACTTCAGCCGACCCCCGGTTCCGGTTCTTCGGCAATATCACTGTGGGACAGGATGTCTCGGTCGACGAGCTCGCCGACCGCTACGACGCGGTGGTCTACGCGGTGGGCACCCAGTCCGACCGGACCATGGGAATCCCCGGCGAGGACCTGCCCGGCAGCGTGCCGGCCGTCGACTTCGTCGGCTGGTACAACGCCCACCCGCACTTCGCCGAGATGGCACCCGACATCTCCACCGGCCGGGCCGTCGTGGTGGGCAACGGCAACGTCGCCATCGACGTCGCCCGCATCCTGGTGACCGACCCCGAGGTCCTGGCCACCACCGACATCGCCGATCACGCCCTGGACGCGCTGCGCGAGCGCGGGATCTCCGAGGTGGTCATCGTCGGGCGCCGCGGGCCGCTGCAGGCGGCGTTCACCACCCTGGAGGTGCGCGAGCTCGGCGAACTGGAGGGCGTCGACGTCATCGTCGACCCGGCCGACCTGGCCGGCATCAGCGACGAGGACGCCCACGCAGCCGGCAAGACCGAGGCCGCCAACATCAAGGCGCTGCGCGACTACTCGACCCGTGAACCGCGGCCCGGGCACCGAAGGATCGTCTTCCGGTTCTGCACCTCCCCGGTGGCGATCAAAGGCGCGGGGCGCGTCGAGGAGATCGTGCTGGGCCGCAACGAACTGCTCGAGCACGACGGCCGCGTGGTGGCGCGCGACACCGGTGAGCGGGAGACGCACCCGATGAATCTGGTGGTGC
>CAIWCQ010000460.1 GCA_903911165.1 uncultured Actinomycetes bacterium
CGGCCGTGCGAGCCAACCGGATCGCGGTGAGCAGTCCGCTGTCACCGAGGCCGGCGATCACCACCCGCGGCCGGTTCACGCCGGGCCAGTTCGATCCGGGCCAGTTCGATCCGGCCGGGGCGGGCGCGGGATCAATTTCGGCACTCGGTCGATGACGCCCTGGTATTGCGGGCGGCGCTCAAGACTGCGCTTTTCCATCAACGGAATACTGGCGCCCAGGAACATTGCGATCATCAGGGCGACGCCGGCGAACAGCCACCACGCATCGCGCGGTGATACGGCGACACCGAACAGAGCCATGGAGAACCAGAAGCCGATCTCGCCGACATAGTTGGGATGCCGCGACCACGCCCACAAACCGCGGTCCATCACCGAACCCGGCCCGGCCGAGGCGACGAAGCGCTGCATTTGTCTATCGGCGATCAACTCCACGCTGACCGCCGCGATACCCACGGCGAAGGCCACCCACGTCAGCCACACCAGTCCGTCCCCGGGCCGGGTAAGAGCGACATACACCGGCAGCATGCCGACGAACACCTGCAGTGTCGGGAACAGGTGAATGCCGAATAGGTCGGCGAGGAATTCAAATCGTCCGGCACCGTCACGCAGTATCGGGTAGCGCCAGTCCTCGTGATTCAAGCCGGAGAACAAGTGCGCCCAGTTAGCCGTGAGCCGCACCGCCCAGAACGTCATCACCGCGGCAAGTAGCCAGATCCGCAACGAGTTCGTACCGGACGAGTCGCCGGAACCCGGACCCATGGGGCCCTGCGACCACCAGTAGAACGCCAGTAATGGCGGGATCACGCTCCAGTAAGCGTCGTAGAAGCTGGAGTTGCGGTAAGCACGGCTGAAGACGAACACCACACCGGTGGCGAGCAGGTCGGCGATCAGGGTGTCCAGCCACAGTCGGCCGGTGCGCGGCCCCCAGCACAGCCATCCGATTCCAACCGCGACCGCGATAACGTATGCCAGCATGACCAAGGCCAGTGAGCGGCCCTTGCTCATCGACGGGCCTCCTCAGTTCCTCTGGTTCCCCGGATATCGGCTGAACCTAACACGGCCGTCCGGGCGACGGATCCGCGACAATGCGGGCACGCGAACCACCGCCTTCGTCACCGGCGTCTCTACCGCGCGCGAGAAGTCCCGCCCCGCCGGGCCCGACCGGTACCGCGCCGCCCATCGTCGTGGGGCCGCGCCACTCGGTCGCGCTCGGCGCTGCAAAATCACGGCCGACCGGCCGGCCGCCATGCTCGGGCGCGAAACTACTTGCCGGGCGCGCGTAACTGGTGACGCCGTTGCCGACACCAGCCCCGGTCGCTGATCCGCCCCCGGAACCAACAGCCGCAGGACCCACCGCCGACGGGATCGCCCCCGCGCTATTCCCGATTGCCGCCGGCGGTGCGCTCATCGGGCCGACCATCGATTGAGAAAGGCCGCCCAGATCCCGAACTGCCTGCACCGGAGTCGCGAACATCCCCATCGCAGGCTGCAGCGCGCCGAGTGCGGCCTGAACCGGCTGCATCAACGCCCCAGCCGACCCCAATCCCCCAGCCGACCCCAATGCTCCAGCCGGCCCCAATGCTCCAGCCGACCCCAATGCTCCAGCCGACCCCAGTCCGGACTCCGCCATGGCCTGGCCGGCGACAGCCCGGCCGGTGGCCTGGGTCACCGCGGCGGCGGCGGTCGCAGGAGCAGCGACCGATGCGCCCGGCGGCGTGATCGGCGGCGGAATCGCCAGCGCCGCCGTCAGCGCGGCCAGTGCGGAACCGTAGGCCACACCGACGCCGGCGTTATGCGGCCAGTGCTCGCCGAAATACTCGGCGTCCAGGGCAACGATCGCCGGAGTCAACGCGCCGAACACAGCCGGGTTCATCGCCACATTCGCCGCCTGTGCGGTGCGGTTAGCGAGCGAGATCTCGGCCGGGATCATCGCCGACACCGCCGCCTGATGGGCGGCAACGGCGCTCGCCGCCACGGGTGGTTTCTCCTGAACCCACACCGAGAGCAGCTGAAGCGACGTGTTGAGTTCAGTGACGGCCGCCAACGAACTCGCCCCGCCCACGCCCTCAAAGTTCAGCGCGGTGACCGCGGTGTTGAGCATCGACAGCGAGAATGCCAGCTCGTTGCTTATCATCAGCGCCTGCCAGGCTGCGGCACTGGCGATCGTCGTCGCGGTACCGGCCGCGCCGGGGCCGACCAATCGCAGGTAGTTTGCCTCGGGAGGAAGAGCGGGCCACGCGGGATCGGGCATGACGACAGATGCTGGGACAGCTCTACCGAGTTAACGCAGTATTGCTGATCGCTTCGGTCGCGGTGTAGGTGGCGGCAGCGAGGCTCTGCGCCTCAGCGAAGAGGCCTCGGCTGGTCAGATGCTCGATGGCGATGCCGATATAGGAGGCACCCACCGCATTGAGAGCCGCCGCGAAGTGCACGGAGTCGAGATCGGCACCCATCGGCATGACGGCGACCAACGCCTGCGCTGCCACTGCTGTCGCCGCACTCATCTGCGCACTCACACCGGACTCGGCTGCCGCCGACAGGCCTACCGAAGCCGCACTGACATTGAGGACCATGGGTCGACCTCCCGTTGGGCGCGACCGGTTGCCGCGGCATCGACCTCACCGTAGAAGTACGGCCCGGTTCTGTCGATTCACCCTGGCTCGGCTAAAGCCACCAGCGCTCGAGCACCCGGGCCAGCCCATCGTCGTCGTTGGATGCGGTGACCTCGTTGGCCGCTTCCACCGCTTCCGGGTGAGCATTCCCCATCGCCACGCCGTGGCCCGCCCACAGCAGCATCGGGATGTCGTTGGGCATGTCACCGAAGGCGACCGTGTCCTGGGCGCCGATCTCCAGTGGCCGGGCGATCTCCTGCAGCCCGATCGCCTTGCTGATGCCGATCGGGCTGATCTCCACGAGCCCGTCGTTCGTCGAATAGGTGATATCGCCAAGAGAGCCAACATGTTTGGCCAATGTGGCGGCCAGCTCCGAACTAGGCATCCCAGGCCTGCGCACCAGCAGTTTGACCGCTGGAGCACTGAGCACATCGGCGAAGGACACCTCAGTGTTGTCTGGATTGAGCCAAGCGTGTTCGTAGCCGGGCGCACTGACGAACTGTGGGGTAGCCGAGTCGTGCGCGCTGCGGCCCACCCGTTCGGCGGCCAGACCACAACCGGGTACCACCCGGTCGGCGATCTCGGCGAGTTCAGCCAGCACCTCCACCGCCAGGGTCCGCGCCGAGATCACCCGATCGGTGGCCGCGTCGTAGATCACCGCGCCGTTAGCGCACACCGCCAGCGGCGCGAACCCGAGTTCGGCGACGACCGGAGCGATCCATCGCGGCGGCCGACCAGTGGCGAGGACGAACTGTGTTCCGGCCGCCATGGCAGCCACAATCGCCTCCCGCGTGCGCGCAGTGATGCGGTCCGACCCGTTGAGCAGAGTCCCGTCAACGTCGGTCGCGATCAGGGCTGGAAGCATCAAGGTTCCTGCGCGGTGCGACGCGCCCGCTGCATCAGGGTTCCCGCGCGGTGCGACGCGCCCGCTGCAGCGACTCGGATTC
>CAIWCQ010000461.1 GCA_903911165.1 uncultured Actinomycetes bacterium
CGTCGACCCAGCGGACCTCGACCTGATCTCCCAGGGCGGCGACGGTCGAGGGGGCGAGTTTGTCGGCGATCAGTACAACGGGCAGAGTCACCGGGACAGCCTAAAGGGCCGGGATTGAGGTGTAATCGCTAGATGGACGTCACCGTGGTCGGCAGCGGCCCCAACGGGCTCAGCGCCGCTGTGATCTGCGCTCGGGCGGGGTTGAGCGTGCAGGTCCTCGAAGCCCAGCCCACCCTCGGCGGCGGCTCTCGCACATTGCCCGACCCCGACTCCCCCAGCGTCGGCCACGACATCTGCTCGGCGATCCATCCGTTGGCACTGGCGTCACCGTTTTTCGCCGAATTCGACCTCGCCGCCCGCGGCGTGGGGCTGGCCGTTCCGGAGGTCTCCTACGCCAACCCGTTGCCGGGAAGTCGGGCCGCACTGGCCTACCACGACCTGAACCGGACCTGTGCCGGTCTACAGCACGGCAAGGACTGGCAGCACCTGCTTGGCCCACTGGTCGAGGACGCCCGCGACGTGGTGGGTCTACTCATCGGCGACAAGCGTTCACTTCCCCCCGATGTGCCGGCCGCCGTGCATCTGGCGAGGCGAATGCTCGAACAGGGCACGCCGGCCTGGAGAATGCTGCGCGGCGAAGACGCCCGGGCGCTGTTCACCGGCGTTGCAGCACATACCATTTCGCCGATGCCGTCGTTCGTCGGCGCGGGTGCGGGCCTGATGCTGGCGACGCTCGCGCACACGGTCGGCTGGCCGGTGCCGGTGGGCGGAAGCCAGGCGATCGCCGATGCGCTGATCGCCGACCTGCGTGCCCACGGCGGTGTCCTGCACACCGACACCGAGGTGACCTCGCCGCCCAGCGGGGTCGTGCTCTACGACACCGCGCCCACTGCCCTGCTGGACATCTACGGCACTTCGCTACCGGTGCGCTACGCCCGCGCGCTACAGCGCTACCGGTACGGCCCCGGCGTCGCCAAAGTGGATTTCGTTCTCTCCGAGGATATTCCGTGGACTGATCCGCGGCTGTCACAGACGGCGACATTGCATCTGGGCGGCAGCCGTGCCCAAATGGCACACGCTGAGCGTGAAATCGCCGCGGGTCGGCACGCGCAATGGCCGATGATCCTGGCCGCGCAGTCCTATATCGCCGACCCCGGCCGCATCGACGCCCGGGGCCGGCGGCCGTTCTGGACCTACGCGCACGTACCCGCGGGATCCCCGGTGGATCAACGAGACACCATCACCGCCGTCATGGAACGGTTCGCGCCGGGCTTCAGCGACGTCGTCGTCTCCGCCATCAGCGTTCCGGCCAACCGGCTCTCTGGGCACAATGCCAATTACGTGGGCGGCGATATCGGGGTGGGCGGCAACTCAGTGCTGCGCGCGGTGCTCGGACCGACCCCGCGGGTCAACCCGTGGGCGACCCCGATCCCGCGGGCGTACCTGTGCTCGTCGGCCACTCCGCCCGGTGGCGGGGTGCACGGCATGAGCGGCTACTACGCCGCCCGCACGGTGCTCAAGCGGGAGTTCGGACTGGGCGTTCCCTCACTGGCGCCCTGACCGCTCGGTGTAACACCTGGTACGAAAGTGCTACACTCGGCCGTATGCCAACCGTCCATCGACGCCACGCCGTAACGGAGACCGAGGACATCGCGGCTGCTCTGGAGGTCGCACGCAACGCCTGGCCCGACTTAGCCGACAAACCGGCCGCGTTATTGCGCGAACTCATCCTTGCCGGTGAACAGGCCCTCGAATCGAGGCGGCGCCATGCTTCGCAGGGTCGTCGTAAGACGATCGAGCAGACCTCCGGCGCCCTTACCGGGGTCTACGGGCCCGGATACCTGGAGGAAGTTCGCCAAGACTGGCCCGAATGATCATCCTGGACGCCAGTGTCCTCATCGCGCACCTGGAAAGTAGCGACAGCCACCACGATCGCGCGACGGAAATCCTCCTGGAGAACTGCGACGACGAATTCGCTTCCAGCACGGTCACGCTGGCGGAGGTACTCGTCGGAGCCATTCGGGCCGGCCGCGGTGAACCCGCGCGAGACGCACTGGCGGAACTGCAGATACAGACCATCGGACTCGCTGCCGACGCCACCTGGGAACTGGCCCAGCTGCGGGTCCGGACAGGACTCAAACTGCCCGACTGCTGCGTGCTCTACGCCGCTCGACTTCAGTCGCCCGCGCAGGTAGCCACATTCGATGCACGCCTCGCCGCCGGTGCGGCAACACTCGGCATCGCGATTGTTCCCGGGTAATGATTGTTCCCGGGTAGGAGGTGTTCCCGGGTGA
>CAIWCQ010000462.1 GCA_903911165.1 uncultured Actinomycetes bacterium
GACCATCCGCGTCGCCCCTTTGGCAAATTGTCCACCGTGGCTGGGATGATTTTGTTTCCAGTGACGAGAAACGCACCCTAGTGCTCGACCCGTACTAATCCCCATTCCCGGCCCACCGGACCAAAGACCGCTGCCAGAATACTCTGGGCACCGCGGAACCATTCCCTAATGTTCCTACCTCAGAAAACACGATCGGCTGGCTTGCCTTTCTCTGCTCCACCCACCCGAAAACGCCAAAAATCTCCTCCCCATGACCCACGCCCCCTTCTTCAGCGTCTAGTCCCGAAAGCAAATCCCCTTCAGACAGACTCTCCAAAGCAACGTCCGACCCATGAACATCACCAAAGCCCTCAGCCCGATCGCCGTCGGCGCGTACTGCACAACCGCCGCGCTCCTGAACAGCTGCGCCAGCATGGGCCCCGCAACCATCACCCGCGATCGCTTTGATTACGTCTCGACCATCTCCGACTCGAGCAAGCAGCAGATGCTGCACAACCTTCTCAAGGTCCGCTATGCCGAGGCGCCCGTGTTCATGGATGTCACCTCCGTCATCAGTTCCTATTCCCTTGAGGCCGAAACCTCACTCGGCGGGCAGACCGCTCCGGTCGACCGCGGCGACACCTTCGGTGCCATCGGCATCGGCGGGAGCTATGCCGATAAGCCGACCATCAGCTATCAGCCCCTCTCCGGCGACAAGTTCGCTAAGAGCCTCATGACGCCGATCCCCGTCGCAGGAATCCTCTCGCTCATCCAGAGCGGCTATCCCGCCGATGTGATTATGCGCGTGTGCGTCAACCGGATCAACGGCCTCGATAACTCCTACGGCGGCCCCGGCAACCCGCGCGACGGCAACACCAAGTTCCACGACCTCATGATGGCCATGCGAGAGTCGCAGCGCTCCGGCGACTCCGGCTTCCGCATGAAAGCAGGCAAGGACGGCGAGGTCGTCGTGATGTTCATCCATCCGTCGTCCAAGCACGCCGAGAGTGCTGGGCGGAAGGTGCGTGAACTCCTCGGCGTGGACCTCTCCAGAAACGAGTTCACCGTGGTGCCCGCCGCCCTCGCCGAGAACACCAGCGAAGTGGCGATCCTCACCCGCTCAATCCTGCAAATCATGGTCGACTTCAGCTCGTTCGTCGATGTGCCGGACTCCGACGTCGCCGAAGGCCGCGTCTTTCGCACCGAGCGCACGGCCGAGCAGGACCGCCTCTTCCCGCCGCTGCTGACGGTTCACCACGGCCTGTCGGCCCCTGCCGATGCCTACGTCTCGGTCCGCTACCGCGACCGATGGTTCTGGATCGACGACCGCGACCGGCAAACCAAGACCATGCTGACGTTCCTGATGATCTCGTTCTCGCTGACCGAGGCCTCAACCACGCAGCCGGCCCCCGTCGTGACCATCCCGGCGCGATAGTCACGAGGCCCCTCGAACCAACGAAGCAACCCCGGCATGTCAGCGTTGGGTCTCGAAAGCAAATTCGTTTCCCCCCAAGTCGGCGATAAAAGTGGGTGTCTCGCAACTTGCTAACACCTTGAGCGGTGGCGCCAAAGAAGCGCCCTTCTGGATCAGGGGGCTCCCCCCTTTCCCTTTATTCGGGTGTTATTTCGGCGTGAGCGTCGGTCAAACTGCGGGCGGTAACCGCCGTCAAGC
>CAIWCQ010000463.1 GCA_903911165.1 uncultured Actinomycetes bacterium
GTAGTAGAGAACCACCGCGATGCCCACCAGCAGGGCACCCTCCCGCAGCGCCGAGCGCTTCGCGGTGCCGGTTGTGGATGCGGCATCGTCAGATTCAGCGATGTCGCCGGGTTGCTCCGGTGCCGAATCCGGATCAGGGGTCGCGGTCACAGCGACCAGCGTAGCCAGACGCGGGCCGAATGCCCCGCCTCCCACCCGTAACCGGGGAAGCTCAGCGCTTTTCCTTGATTTTGGCCTTCTTGCCCCGCAGTTCGCGCAGGTAGTACAGCTTGGCCCGGCGGACGGCACCGCGGGTCACGACCTCGATGTGGTCGATGTTGGGCGAGTGCACCGGGAAGGTGCGCTCGACACCGACGCCGTAGCTCTCCTTGCGAACGGTGAAGGTCTCCCGGATCCCGCCGCCGGATCGACGCAGAACCACACCCTTGAACACCTGGATGCGCTGCTTGTTGCCCTCGATGACCTTGACGTGGACCTCGACGGTATCGCCCGGGCCGAACGTCGGGATGTCGTCGCGGAGCGACGCCTGATCGACGAAGTCGAGTGTGTTCATTGTCTGGGCTTTCTTCACGGGTCGGGCTACGGACATTGGCAGGGCGCACGCACCTGACATCGCCGGTAGAAGATGTGGTGGTCTGGTCACAGACCAGGGCCGGCGTGGCCGACCCCCTGATTGTGCCAGATGGGGTTCCAGCGACGAAATCGTCGATTCATCTCGCGGTAAGCGGCATGCCAAACGGTCAGGGTCGGCCAACCAGTCCAACGGGGCGTTAGGCTGAAGCGCAGCGGCGTAGCGGGTCTGTCCACGGATCGGCCACGCTGGCCTACCGCACACCGCGCCGCACCGACAATGATCCGCCGAGCTGGGGAGGGGTCCATGCGCCGCCGCCCCCCTGTGGCCCTGGCCAGTATCGTCTCGCTCACACTCGGTCTTCTGCTCGGCGCATCCTCGGCCCGGTTGACCGCCGATTCCGACGACCCGGGGCCGGTGCACGTCGCGACGCTGACCGCCGAGTCGGGCACGTCGGCGACCGCCGCCACATCGGATCCGATGGTGCAACTCAACGTGCGGGCCCGTAAAGCCACCACCGACGCCGCCAAAAAGGGCGCAGACATCACATTCACCCTGCTCGACCGTCAGACCGGACAGACGATCTCCGGCGGCGATACCGCGCCTTTCCCGATCGCCTCGGTGGCCAAATTGTTTATCGCCGACGATCTGCTGATGGGAATGGTTAAGTCCCGCCGCACACTGAACTCTCAAGACCGCGGCGACCTCGACGTCATGCTGCGCTCCTCCGCCGACACACCCGCCAACGAATTCTGGGGCCGCGACGGCGGCAACGCGATCGTCGCCCGAGTCGTGGCCCGCTACGGCCTCACCGCAACCACAGTTCCCTACGACGGGAACTGGTGGAACACCATGAGCACCACCAAGGATCTGGTCCGCTACTACGACAAGTTGCTTGACGGCGCCGGCGGACTGCCGCCCAAGCAGGTCTCACTGATCCTGTCGGATCTGGCCGCCTCGACGCCGAAAGGTATCGACGGGTACCCGCAAGGGTTCGGCATTCCGGATGGGTTGTTCGCCGAACCCGTTGCGGTCAAGCAGGGTTGGATGTGCTGCTGGAACGGCCCAAATCAGTTGCACATGACCACCGGCGTCGTCGGTGCCGACCAGCGCTACGTGATCGCCATCGGATCGATGCAACCGGTAGATGAGGCCACCGCCAGGCAGACCCTGACTCAAGTGGTCAAAACAATGTTCCCCGGCGGCCAGATTTAACCCGGATCGTTGTTGAGGAGATCAGGCCGGCGCTGGCTGGTTCTTTGCAGGGACTGCTCACGGCGCCACGCCGCGATCTTCGCGTGGTCGCCGGATAGCAGCACCTCCGGCACCACCAGGCCCCGCCAGTGCGGAGGCCGGGTGTAGCCCGGCCCCTCCAGCAGTCCGTCAGCGCACGCCGAATGCGAGTCATCCTGATGCGAAAGCGGATTGCCGATGACGTCTGGCAGAAGTCGTAACACCGCCTCGATCATCACCAGCGTGGCAGCCTCTCCCCCGGCCAGCACGTAATCGCCGATGGACACTTCCTCGACCCGCATCCGCCGGGCCGCGTCGTCGCAGACCCGTTGGTCGATTCCCTCGTATCGGCCACAGGCGAACACCACGTGGTTTTCACCCGTCCAGCGTTGAGCATCGGTCTGGGTGAAGAGTCGGCCCGCCGGCGTCGGAACCACTAATAGCGTTTCGGCGGTGCAGATCTCGTCGAGTGCGTCGCCCCAGACCGGGGCCTTCATCACCATTCCAGGTCCACCACCGTAGGGCGCATCATCGACCGAACGGTGCACATCGTGAGTCCACCGCCGCAAATCATGGACCTCGAAATCGACGATCCCCGCCTCGATTGCCTTGCCGGACAACGATTGCCGCACAGGATTGAGGTATTCGGGAAAGATCGTGACGACGTCAATGCGCACGTCAGGTCTCCAAGTCCAGCAGGCCGTCCGGAGGGTCGATCTCGATGACGCCGGAGGCCAGCGATACCGATGTCACGATGGCGGTGACGAACGGCACCAGCACCTCGGTGTTCGCGGCGGTGCGCACCGACAACAACTCGCCGCCGGCCGTATGCAGCACCTCGGCAACGACGCCGAGGTGAACGTTATCGATGGTGCGCACGGCGAGGCCCTCGAGTTGATGATCGTAAAACTCGTCGGGGTCGTCGATAGGGGGTAGATCCGCCGAGTCGACGATGAACAGATTTCCGCGCAGGGCATCCGCGCCGTCTCGGTCGATCACCCCGGCCAACCGGACCAGCATGCGCGCACCATGCGGCCGGGCCGACTCCACTTCGACGTCGACCTCACGAGTACTCGGATTAGAACCAGTGCGGGAACCCCTGAGCCGCAGACGATTACCGGCAAAGAAACGGCCCTGCGGATCATCGGTCCGGACATCGACGACGAGCTCTCCAGAGATGCCGTGGGCCTTCACCACCCGCCCGACGACAAGCTCCATGTGGGCGGCTGCGCTACCGGTCGGTGTCCACCACGTCGACGCGGATGCCACGGCCACCGATGCCGGACACCAGCGTCCGCAGCGCGGTGGCGGTACGTCCGCTGCGGCCGATCACCTTGCCGAGATCGTCGGGATGCACATGCACCTCGACGGTGCGGCCTCGGCGGTTGGTGACCATGTCGACGCGAACGTCGTCGGGGTTGTCGACAATCCCGCGGACTAGGTGTTCCACGGCGTCAACGACGACCGCGCTCATTCGGCGGCGGGTTCGGCGGTATCTGCGGCCGGCTCAGCCTCCGCGACCGGCTCAGCCTCAACCACCGGCTCGGCCGCATCAGCGGTCGGCTCGGCCTTCTTGACCGGAGCCTTCCTCTTCTTGAGCTGGGTCGCTTCACCGGTCGGTGCACCATCGCCCGCGGCGAGTGCGGCGTTGAACAACTCGAGCTTGCTGGGCTTGGGTTCCTTGACCTTGAGTGTGCCCTCGGTACCGGGCAGACCCTTGAACTTCTGCCAGTCCCCGGTGACCTTGAGCAGCTTGAGGACGGGTTCGGTGGGCTGTGCGCCGACGGAAAGCCAGTACTGGGCCCGCTCGGAGTTGACCTCGATCAGGCTGGGCTCTTCCTTGGGGTGGTAGCGCCCGATGACCTCGATAGCGCGGCCGTCGCGACGGTTGCGTGCGTCGGCGACGGCGATTCGGTACTGGGGATTGCGGATCTTGCCAAGCCGGGTGAGCTTGATCTTGACAGCCATGACGCGAATTTCTCCTGTGGTCTCACGCTGCAATTCAGCGATCACCGGCGGGTTGCCGGAATCCGGTTTTGCCTCGCGTGGGCGGCCCCGGAGAGCGCGATGCGCTGCAGCCCGTGGCCAGCGCCCCATTCTGCCAGACCGCCGGGTCCCCGCGTTAATCCTGGTTTCAGATCAGCGTTAATCCTGGTTTCAGATCAGCGTTAATCGTGGTTTTAGATCAATTTGTCCATGCACTTGGTCTCGACCCGACGAGTCATCCGCCAGCCCTCGGGGGTCCGGATGAACTCGTCGTCGTACCACAGCGCGCAGAGCATGATCTTGGGGCCGTCGTCGAACTTCATCGGGTTGAAGCACATGGTGCGGCCCGACGCGGTGTCCCCGGCAACGCGGATATCGAAGTTACCGACCAAGTGGTAGTAGGCAGGAAAGTTCGGCAGCACTTCCGCAAGCCAGGCCTTCACCGCGGTGAACGTGCCGTCGACACCGCCCATCGCGCGATAGTCGATATAGGCATCAGGGGTGAAAATTGCATCCAGGTCATCGAATCGACGCTGGTCGATAGCGGTTGCGTAGTCGATCACCAACTGTTGGATCTCCAGACGATCAGAGATTTCGGCCAAGCTCATCATGAGTCGATTCAACACCGGCCGACGGGACCGCCGCGAACGGGTTAGGGTATGCGGCCATGGGCAGACTCAATGCTGCTGTGTCAGCGTCCATCGCGGTCATCGTCGGCGCCGTGACGATCGGCACCGCCGCGATCGGCTGGCCGGCCCCCGCGGCCGCAGATCCGAGCATCCAACCGGTGGGCTCGGTGCCGATTCCCGACGGGCCGGCGCCAGCCTGGATCATCGCGGACCTCGACACCGGTCAGGTGCTGGCCGGCCGGGACATGTACACGGCCCACCCACCGGCCAGCACCATCAAGACCCTGCTGGCGCTGACCGCACTCGATGAGATCAACCTGGACGCCGTAATGGTCGCCACGCCGGCCGAGGCAGACGTCGAGTGCAACTGTGCCGGCGTCAAGGCAGGTCAGTCCTACACGGCACACCAACTCCTCGAGGCCAGCCTGCTGGTGTCGGGCAATGACGCCGCTAACGCCCTCGCGGCGATGTTGGGCGGGTTCGGCCCGGCATTGACCAAGATGAATGCCAAAGCCGCCGCAGTCGGCGCCACCAACACCTACGCCACAAGTCCGTCGGGGCTGGACGGACCAGAGGGCGCCGGTTGGACGACCGCGCATGACCTGGCCGTGATCTTCCGGGCCGCGCTGGCCAATCCGGTGTTCGCCCAGATCACCGGCCAGCCGGCAGCGGTGTTTCCCACCGATACCGGCCTGCGGTCGCTGCTCAACCAGAACGAGTTGCTCGCTCGCTATCCCGGGGCGATCGGCGGCAAGACCGGCTTCACCAATGCGGCCCGCAAGACATTCGTCGGTGCGGCTCAGCGCAACGGCAGACGCCTGGTCATCGCGATGATGTACGGCCTGGTCCGCGAAGGCGGCCCGACCTACTGGGACCAGGCGCAAACGCTCCTGGATTGGGGTTTCGCGCAGGATCCAACCCAGAGCGTCGCGACGCTGTAGATCCAACCCGGAGCGTTGCAACGCTGTAGTGCTCACCGGTGGGCTGGCCGCCGGGCGCTGGGGGCCTTAGCGGTTGAAGCCCGGCGAGGCGACCTCGGCCTCGGTCAGTGCCAGCGGCGGGGGCGCGATTACCTCCGGAGCAGCCTGGCCCAAGTTCCCCGTTTCAGCGGGCATGGGAGCAGCGTCGGACTCGGCCGGAGCGGTGATGACCTCCGACTCCGACGGCCCGAAGACCGTGGCTTCGACCGGATTGCCCTGTAGCGGAATGGTTCCCGGCACCCAGGCAAGAATGTCCCTGGTGCCGTCGTTGTAAACCACGCTGTTGGGCGTGTCGCCGATCACGTCGAAGTAGAGCTTGCCGGTCGTACGGCCGCCCGGCGGAAGTTGCGCGGCGTTGATGCCACCGGGCGCGTAGACGATCGCGGGGTTACCGTCGCCGGTCTCGGCACGGGTGTAGAAGCGGTCGATGTAGGGGTTGACTGCGCTTCCGAACGCCTGAACGGTCAGCGTGGCCTCATACAGCCTGCCGGCGTGCCCCACCGCGGCGGTGCTGGGTCCGAAGTTGGTCACCGTGTAGCCGATCATGGGAACGGCGGGCCGGTAGTTGATCCGCATCTGCTCGCCGAAGATCTTGATGTTGTCGGTCGCCGACGCGGGTGCGGCATTGACCGTGCCGATTCCGAGTACCAGCGCCGTCGCGGCGACAGCCCCAGCGTATTTTGCGATCTTCACCATGGTTTCCTCTCGTCTGCAGGGAGTGTATCCCCGCAACCGATCGGAGACCACTTAGAAGCCAGATCGCGTCCTTGCCCGGCTAGCCTGGCCCGTGATGTCCGTCCTGTCGCGGTGGGTGAGCCGTGCCGCCACTGTTGCTGCGGCTTCGCTGGTCATGTCTTTCGCACCGGTGCCCGCCATCGCCGACCCGGACGGCCAGTCTGCGGCCGCCGTCGCCGTGCCGGCCGGCCCGGCCCGGGCCTGGCTGGTCGCCGACATGATCAGCGGCCGAATTCTCGGCGGCAACGATCCCTATGGTCGGTACGCACCCGCCAGCACCATCAAAGCGCTGCTGGCGATGGTGGTGCTCGATCAACTCAACCCCGATGCCACCGTTCGCGCGACGCCGTCGAGTACCGACGTCGAGTGCTCGTGTGTGGGACTGGTGCCGGGCGCCGCCTACACCACCCGCCAGTTGCTGGACGCGCTGCTGATGGTGTCCGGCAACGACGCGGCCAACCTGCTCGGTGAGATGCTGGGCGGTTCCCAGGCGGCGGTGGCGAAGATGAACGCCAAGGCCGCACAGTTCGGAGCGGTCAACACCCGAGCCGGGTCGCCGTCGGGCCTGGACGGCCCGGGCTGGGAATCGGTCACCACCGCGCAAGATCTGGCGATGATCTACCGCGCGGCGCTGACCTACCCGTTGCTCGCCCAGATCCTGCATCAGTCCACCGCGCTGTTCCCGGACGGCTCGGGCGGGCTGAAGACGATCGCCAGTCGCGACCGACTGCTGGCGAGTTACCCCGGCTACATCGGTGGCAAAACCGGCTACACCAATCTGGCCCAGGAGACCTACGTCGCGATCGCGCAGCGCGACGGACGCCAGCTGATCGCCGTGCTGCTATACGGCACCGACGAACTCTGGGACCAGGGGCGGGCGCTACTGGACTGGGGTTTCACGCAATAACCGGGGGTCACCCATACGGCTAGTAAACCCGGCCCCGTAGCACTACCCGGTCAGGCCGGGACAGCACTGCCGCGCCCGACCGCGGATCGTCGGTGAAGCACAGCAGGTCGGCCGGTGCGCCGTCGACGAGTGCCGGTCGGCCCAGCCATTCGCGGGCATTCCAGCACGCCGCGCCCAACGCCTCGGTCGATGTCATACCGATGCCCGTGAGTGCCCCCACCTCCTCGGCGATCAGGCCGTGGGCCATCGTGCCGCCGGCATCACTGCCGGCATAGATGGGCACACCGGCCTCGCGGGCGGCTCCGATCCGCTGCCGGCATCGGGCATAGAGAGCCCGCATATGCGACGCATAAACCGGGTACCGCGTTGCGGCGTCGGCGAATTCGGGAAAGTTCTCGATATTGATCAGCGTGGGCACCAGTGCCGTGCCATGCAGAGCCATCAGCGCGACGGTGTCCTCGGTCAGACCGGTGCCGTGTTCGATGCAGTCGATACCCGATTTGATCAGTCCGGGCAGTGCGTCCTCTCCGAAGACATGCGCGGTCACCCGGACACCCTCGGCGTGGGCGGCGGCGACGGCGGCTGTCAACACGTCGTCAGACCACAGCGGCGCCAGGTCGCCGACCGACCGGTCGATCCAGTCGCCGACGAGTTTCACCCATCCATCACTGCGGCGGGCCTGCTCGGCCAACGCTTCCGGGAGTTGCCATTCGTCGTCGAGTTCGATGGCGTAACCCTGCAGGTACCGCTTGGGTCGAGCCAAATGCCTTCCGGCCCTGATGATCCGGGGAAGATCATGGTGGTCGTCAAGACTGCGGGTGTCGGTGGGCGAACCACAGTCACGCAGCAACAGTGCGCCGGCGTCACGTTCGGTCTGAGCCTGGGCGATCGCCTCGTCGAGTTCGACCCCACCGTGTGGGCCGAGACCGACGTGGCAATGCGCATCGACCAGACCCGGGAGGACCCAGCCGCCGTCGAAGACTGTCTCAGCACCGTGCACCGGTTCCTTGCGCAGGATCCCGTCGGCGATCCACCACTCGACGTCCTGTTCATCCGGCAACCCGCGGCCACGGACGTGGAGCACCGGGGCGGCCACCGGCGTCAGTTCTTGCCGGGGAATTTCAGCTTGGACAGGTCGAAGCCGGCCAGGCCGGGCGGCAGCTGGTTGAGTCCCTCGGGCAGTTGCGACAGATCCGGGAAATCAGCCGGCATCTGCGAGTCCATTAACGGATTGCGCGCCTTGGCGGGCGTCGGACCGCGGCCCTTCTTCCCCTTCTTGTTCTTCGCGTTCTTCTTCGACGACCGGCGAGCGAATCCCAGTCCCATCGATCCGGCCATCTGCGACATCATCTTCCGGGCGTCGAAGAATCGGTCGACGAGTTGGTTGACCTCCGAGACCGCGACCCCGGAGCCGTTCGCGATGCGCAGCCGGCGCGAGGCGTTGATGATCTTCGGGTCGGCTCGTTCCTCGGGTGTCATGCCGCGGATGATCGCCTGAACCCGGTCGAGGTGGCTGTCGTCGACGGCAGCGAGGGCCTCTTTCATCTGACCGGCGCCGGGCAGCATGCCCAGCAGGTTTCCGATCGGGCCCATCTTGCGAATGGCCAGCATCTGTTCCAGGAAGTCCTCGAGCGTCAGTTCACCGGAGCCGATCTTGGCCGCCGCATCCTCGGCCTGTTGCGCGTCGAAGACCTGCTCGGCCTGCTCGATCAGCGAAAGCACATCGCCCATGCCGAGGATCCGGCTCGCCATCCGGTCGGGGTGGAAGACGTCGAAATCCTCGAGTTTCTCGCCGGTGGAGGCGAACAGGATCGGAACCCCGGTGACCTCGCGCACCGACAGCGCGGCACCACCGCGCGCGTCGCCGTCCAGTTTCGTCAGCACGACGCCGGTGTAGCCGACACCGGCGCCGAAGGCCTCGGCGGTGGTCACCGCGTCCTGCCCGATCATCGCGTCGAGGACGAAGAGGGTCTCATCAGGCGATACCGCGTCGCGGATCGCGGCCGCCTGGGCCATCAGAACGTCGTCGATACCGAGACGGCCGGCGGTGTCGACGATGACCACATCGAACAATTTCGCCCGGGCCTCGACCAACCCCGCGGCGGCCACCGCGACCGGATCCCCCGGCCCGGCGCCGACGGTCTCCGCGGATTCCACCGAGGTGCCCGGATGTGGAGCGAAGACGCTGACCCCGGCTCGCTCGCCGACGATCTGCAACTGGGTCACCGCGCCTGGCCGCTGCAGATCGCAGGCCACCAGCAGCGGCGTGTGCCCCTGGCCGCGCAGCCAGTAGGCCAGTTTGCCGGCCAGTGTGGTCTTGCCGGCACCCTGCAGACCGGCCAGCATGATCACCGTCGGCGGGGTCTTGGCGAACGCCAGCCGGCGGGTCTCACCGCCGAGGATTCCGACGAGTTCCTCGTTGACGATCTTGACGACCTGTTGGGCCGGGTTCAGGGCGCCCGACACCTCAGCGCCGCGGGCGCGTTGCTTGATGCGGCCGACGAACTCGCGCACCACCGGCAGCGAGACGTCGGCCTCGAGCAGCGCCAACCGGATCTCACGGGCGGTCGCGTCGATATCGGCGTCGGTCAGCCGGCCTTTGCTGCGCAGGCCGGCCAGCGCACCGGTTAACCGATCGGAGAGGGATTCAAACACCCGGTCAGCCTAGCTTGGGAATCCCGGCGGTCGGGAAGTAGCGCCGCGCCGGGGCTACCCGCGCGCGGCAAGGATGCACGCCGCGCGGTGGCCGGACGCCACCTCGATCAACACCGGAATAGTGTCACGGCAGGCCGGCTCGACCACCGGGCATCGGGAGGCGAACGCGCACCCGGGCGGGGGGTGCACCGCATCGGGCAATTCTCCGGCGGCCCCGTCGGCTGGCGCGTCAAATTGCATCTGCACCGCCGGATCCGGCGAGGGGATCGCCGACACGAGGGCGCGGGTGTAAGGGTGGACGGGAGCATCCATCACCTGCCGGGCGGGACCCTCCTCGACGATCCGGCCGAAGTACATGACGGCAATCCGATCCGCCAGCATCACCGCACCGGCCAGATCATGGGTGATGATCAAAACAGCGAGGCCCCCGCGCCGAAGATCATCAATGAGTTCGAGGACGCTGGCGCGCACCGAGACGTCGAGCATCGAGACCGGCTCGTCAGCGACCAGCAACCGGGGCGTCAGCGCGATCGCGGCAGCGATGGCGACCCGCTGACGCTGCCCACCAGAAAGCTGATGCGGATAGCGGTCCAGCACCGTGTTCGCCGGCGCCAGACCTACCCGCTCAAGCGCCTGGCGGACGATCGCTGCGCGTTCACCGCGTGGCACCCGGTGGATGCGCAGACCCTCTTCGACGATTGCCCGAACAGTAAGCCGGGGGTCGAGCGCGTCATAGGGATCTTGATGGACCAACTGGATAGCCCGGCGATAGGGCCGCAGGTCTGCGCCGCGTAAACCGGCGATATCGATACCGTCGAAGATCACCCGACCACCACTTGCGTGCTGCAGGCCGACGATCGTGCGGGCCACGGTGCTCTTGCCGCAGCCGGACTCCCCCACCAGCGCCACAATCTCGCCGGCCTGCACCGTCAAAGACAAACCCTCGACGGCATGCACCACCGGCCGCCCCGACCGCCCGAGGATGCCCGGCGCGCCCAATGGGTAGCGCACGATGAGATCGGACAACTCCAGCAGTGGTGCGCTCATCAACCCTGCCCGGCGCGATCGGCGAGATGGCAGGCAACGACTGATTCACCATCGGAAATACTGGGGGGCTCGGTAATTCGACACATTGCCTCGACTGATGGGCAGCGGGGAGCAAATGCGCAGCCGATAACCTCGACATCGAGCCGCGGTGGTTCTCCAGGTATCGAACTCACGCCGGCGGCTGCCTGCGGTCGGGTAACGGCCGCCAGTAATGCCCGCGTGTAGGGATGGCATGGGACGGAGAGCAGACGGGTCACCGGAGCTTCCTCGACCACACGTCCGGCGTACATCACCGCGACTCGTTCAGTGACCTGGACTACCGCGGGCAAGTCATGGCTGATGAATACCAGGGCGATACCGAGGTTGTCGGAAACGCGCCGCAGCAATCGCAGGATCTCCGCTTGAACAATAACGTCGAGCGCAGTGGTCGGCTCGTCGGCCAACAACACCTTGGGACCGCATGCCAGCGCCATAGCCAGCGCAGCCCGTTGCCGCATACCGCCGGAGAACTCGTGGGGGTAGTGCGCGGCACGCCGCGCGGGAATACCGACCATCTCGAGCAGTTCGCCAACACGATCATTGGCGTCCCGGCGACTGGCTTTGCGATGAATCCGGATTGGCTCAGCGATCTGTTCACCGATGGTGCGCACCGGGTTGAAGGCGTTCATCGCCCCCTGGAACACCATCGCGATGTCCCGCCACCGGTGCGGACGCATACCGCTGTCACCACCGGCAAGGATGTCGATCCCGTCGAACAGCACCTGCCCGGAGACCTCGGCGTTCGGTGGCAACAGTCCCATCATTGCCAGTACCAGGGTGGACTTGCCGCAACCCGACTCTCCGACGATCCCGAGCCGGTCGCGCGCGTGCAGGGCAAGGGAGACGCCACGGACCGCGTGCAGGTGCCCGGATTCGATGTCGAACTCGACGTGCAGGTCACGAACCTCCAGGACGGGGCTCATGGGCGCTCCCGAGCGCTGGAAATCATGGGCGCTCCCGAGCGCCGTGCAGCGGACGCACCCGGAAGCGGCGAACGGCGAGGTGCCCCACCTTGAGCCGGGGGTTGAGGGTGTCTTCCATACCCTGTCCGGCGACGGTCGCCGCCAGCACCACCAGCGTGACCGCAAGGCCCGGCGGCAGCACCACCCACCAGGCTCCCGCAATGACCGCGCCCTGGTCGAGTGCGTCCTGGATCATTCGCCCCCACGACACCACCGAGGGATCTCCGAGTCCGAGGAAGCTGATGTAGGTCTCGGCGAAGATCGCGTTGGCCACCATCAACACCGTGTTGGCAACAAGCAGTGGGGTTACCTGTGGAACTACATGCCGAGTCAGGACGAACAGCGGGGAGGCCCCCATCGCCTCAACCCGTCGCACGAACGTGCGCTCCCGCACCGACATCACCTGCGCCCGGATCAGTCGCGCGGTCGATGCCCAGTAGACCAAGCCGATGACAATCATGATGTTGGTCAGGCTCTGGCCGAAAACCGCTGCGGCGACAATCATCAGCGGAATATCGGGGATCACTAGGAAATAGTCGGTGATCCTCATCAGCACGCCGTCGGTTCGGCCGCCGATATAGCCGGCGACGAACCCGATGGTTCCCCCGATCAACATTCCGACAAGTGCCGCGATCAAACCCACCATTAACGACGTCTGTGCGCCGTGCACGAGCCGGGACATTACGTCGAAACCACCTCCGTCCAACCCCAGCGGGTGCGCTGGGGTGGGAGTGGCAAAACCGTTGGCAAACTGGGTGTTCACCGGCGTGGGCGCGATTACCGGCGCGAGCAGAGCGATCAGGGCGAAGGCGCCCAATGCACACAGTCCGACTACCGTCTGCCGGTTCCCGGCTATCAGACGGCGCGCGGTCCCCCGGCGGGTGACCGCCCGCTCACCCGCCGGTAACGCGACCACTGCGAATCCTTGGATCGATTCGGAC
>CAIWCQ010000464.1 GCA_903911165.1 uncultured Actinomycetes bacterium
CGCCGGGAAAGTTGGCGCCGGCATTGTTGATGAGCACGTCGAGAACGTCGAAGCGTGCTTTGACGGCGTCGATGGATTCCGGGTCGGTCAGCACCAGTTGCGCATAGGCCATTCCGGACAGGTCGGTGTCGTACTCCCCCGCACTGGCGCGCGTACCGGTGACGGTGACATCGGCACCGGCATCCCGGAACAGCACAGCCGTCGCATGTCCGATCCCGCTGGTGCCGCCGGTGATGAGTGTGCGCGCGCCGGTGAAATCAAAGGTCGCCCGGGCGGTCATGCGTTGTCCGCGATCTGCTTGCGCAGCCATGCTGTCTCCCAGAAGTTGGTGGAATCGGCCAGCAGCCGTTCGTGCGCCGCCTTGAGGATCCCGCGTGCGCCAGCGTGATCGGAATCGGTGTCGGTCACCTTTTCGGCAAGGTGGATGGCCTGCACCGGCCGGTCGGCATCCAGATGGACCTGCGCTCGGGCTACGAGTGCGTCAGCCCCGGCCAGCTCCACCAGATCGGCGCTGATATCGACCGGATCGACCGGGTATAGCTCGGTGGTAGACCGGTGGTGAAACCAACCCGAGTAGTTCTCCCAAATCGCCCGAACACCCCAGGGAACCTTGCCGTAGCCCTGGCCCACCACAAGGTGCTCCGGCAGGGTGATCTCACGCATCAGGGTGCGGACATCCTTGCCAGCATTCATGCCTTCGACCGTAGCGTCGTGGACGTACTGGACCGCTTCACGCAGCCGGGTGAGCTCGAACTGGATTCGATCCTTGCCGGTGATCGGCCAGAAGTGACCGCTGAGAAGAACTTCGGGCTCCAGCGCACGAACCCGCTCGATCGAGTCGATCACGGTGAGCGCATCACGGTAGCGGTCGCCGCGCATGGTGACCAGGTTCGGCATATGTCCGAACAGAGCTCCGAAAACATTGCCGCACAGACAGATTTTCTCGTCGGGCAACCAGACGACTATCGAATCGTTGGTCTCGCCGCCGGGCGTGGCGACAAATTCGAAGTTTCGTTCGCCGACAGTGAGTGTGAAGGCGTCCTCGACGACGATGTCCGCGTGTGGGGTGCTCTGGCCGGGCAGTTTCTTGCCGAACCGTTCCTGGATCTTGGCGATGCCGGTGGCCAGCGTGTGGGAGAAGGCGAATGCGCTGCGCGAGGCGCGGTACCGCGCCAGACGCTCATTGTCATCGCGCCACTGCTCCCAGTTGGCCTGGGCCACGATTTTCGTATCAGGATCGCGCACGCTATCCAATCCGCCGACGTGGTCGTAGTGACCCTGCGTCAGGAAGATGTAGCGAACCGGTGACGAGTCAACGGTATCCAGATTCGCACGGTGGACCGGGCCTTCGAATCCCATGCCGGAGTTGATGATTACTCGGCCCTCAGAGGTCGGGATCATGAAGACATTCGTCAGTCCGGGCGAGCACCAGATGCCCGGACTGACTTCGTCAATGACGTCCGGCACCGCGGGCACCATCGCCTCGGCGCCGGGACGGGTCAGGTATACGGGCTCGAATTCCGTCATGGGTGTTCTCCTGTCAGTGATCGCTAGACCGGACGCCGACTTCGGGCCGAACATCGAAACGATCGAAGTAGAAGTCGAATCGGGACCGCACGTCCTCGGGTGTCACCCCAAAATGGCGTTGCAGGTCATACCGAATAGCGCCGTGCTTACCTCGTGGATTGCTGTCGATATACCGTTCGAAGCTCTTGCGCACCCCGGGAGTCAACTCGACGCCGGCTCGGTCGTACAGCGATTCCAGGACAGTCATCTCGTTGCCGTTGAGTTGGTGGAAGCTGATGTCGATACTGCGCTCGGCGGGTACTAGATCGCGGTCACGGACGCCCGCGCTGAGCAGGCGGTGAATCCGATCGGTCCAGTAGTCGATGAGCCATTCGGGATCGATGCTGGTGCGACGCAGGCGATCCGCATAGGCCATCATCGTGACCGTCGACTGGATGACGGCCA
>CAIWCQ010000465.1 GCA_903911165.1 uncultured Actinomycetes bacterium
ATCCGCCAGCGCGGCCTGCAGCAGACGGGTCGCGTAGCCGTGGCCTCTGGCCGCCGCTCGGGTGCAAACCCGGCCGATTCGAAACTGCCTGCGCCCGCCGGGACCCCCTTCGATAAGACGCAGCGTCGCGGTCACCTCGCCGGATTTCTCCTCCAGCCAGAAATGCCGGGTCTGGGCACTCAGGTCGGAGCCGTCGAGTTCCGGATACGGGCAGGCCTGCTCGACAACGAAAACTGCGACGCGCAGCTTCAGCAGGTCATAGAGGGTCGCCGCGTCGAGGTCGCGACCCCAGCAACGGCGCAGCGAAACCGTCACATCGCTCCTCACGTCGCAACCCGCACCCGGTCGGTCACGGCAGTCCGGCTAGGTTAACCCGGCTAAGGTTGGGCCGTGACGGCAGTGCAGGCCGAATGGACCGACGATGTTCTGCCCGGATACCGGCAGCACACCCTGGCACTGGGCACCGACCCCGACGGCGAAGGCGAGTTGTTCGCCACCTTGGTCCGCACCACCGAATCAATCCCGTCGTCGTCGGTGGTACTTGCCCTGCACGGCTACACCGACTACTTCTTCAATACCGAACTGGCTGAGCATTTCGCTGCCCGGGGTTGGCGGTTCTACGGCCTCGATTCGCGCCGGTGCGGCCGCTCCTGGCGGGCCGGCCAGACTCCGCATTTCACCACCGACCTGGCCCGCTACGACCGCGAGCTGGAGGGCGCGCTGGCGATCATCGGCGCGGAGAATCCCGGCGCCCGGGTTCTGATGTACGGGCACTCCACCGGCGGGCTGGTGGTGTCACTGTGGCTGGACCGGTTACGCGGCCACGGCGCCACCGCGACGCTGAACAT
The DNA here is from genome assembly GCA_903911165.1 of uncultured Actinomycetes bacterium. Lineage (GTDB taxonomy): Bacteria > Actinomycetota > Actinomycetes > Mycobacteriales > Mycobacteriaceae > Mycobacterium. The sequence goes on from CAIWCQ010000465.1 coordinate 849, forward strand.
CGCGGGCCTGGTGCTCAATAGCCCGTTCCTGGAACTGAACGGACCGGCCATACTGCGCACCCGGGCCACCTCGACGGCGATCGGGGCCGTGTCGCGGGTGCGCAAGACCAGGGTGGTGCGCGGAGCCGGTTCCGGTGGCTACGGGCTCACGCTGCATCGGGCCTACCACGGCGAGTTCGACTACAACCTGACGTGGAAGCCGATCGGCGGGTTCCCGATCACCGTCGGCTGGATTCACGCCATCCGACGCGGCCAGGCCCGCCTTCACCGAGGGCTTGACGTGGGCGTGCCTAATCTCGTGTTGCGCTCCGATCACAGCGTCGCCGAGACCGCCGAGACGCAACTCCTGCAGCAAGGGGACGCCGTGCTCGATGTCGCGCACATCGCCCGCTGGGCGGGCTGCCTGGGTAACCGAACCACCAGTGTTCCGGTGGTCGACGCCAAGCACGACGTGTTTTTGTCGCTGTCCGAACCGCGCGCCGCGGCCTACGCCGAATTGGATCGCTGGCTTGAACAGTTGCCAGCCGCCTAACCTCAGGTTTGCACCTGATCGGCGGCACTAAAGGTCATCAATTCGCGCACCGGCGGAACAAATCACCGGTGGTGCGCGACTATTACGCCGTGGACTGCAACATCGCCCGGGATGCGCTGTCGGCCCGGATCGACGGGGAGCGCGAACCCATCCCCGTCGCACGCGTCGACGAGCACCTGAGCGCCTGCGAGCCGTGCCGGCAGTGGCACGCCGCGGCCGTCGAGCAGACCCAGGTACTGCGTCGACTGGCGGGGCGTTCGCAGGTCGCCGCCGTTCCTCCGATCCCACCGGCCCGTCGCGCGCGGATGCCGATCCGCGGCCTGCCGGCCCTGCCGTGGCAGCGATGGGCGCTGGCCGGTGTGGGAGTCGTCCAACTCGCCCTGGCGGGCGCCCAGGCGACCGGCGCTCATCTCGGTGTCCCCCACGCGGCAGCGGGCGGGCACCTGTTCAACGAATCGACCGCGTGGTCCATGGCGCTCGGTGTGATGATGCTGGCGGCCGCGATCCGGCCGTCCGCCGCCGTCGGCCTCGCGGGGGTCCTCGGGGCGTTTGTCGCCGTTCTGTGCGCGTACGTGATCAGTGACGCAGCGGCCGGAACCGTTACGACCGATCGCATCCTGAGCCACCTGCCGATAGTCGTCGGCGCAGTACTGGCCTTCCTGGTGTGGCGCCGAGACCGCCCCGTCGACTCCCAACCAGATTCCCGCAAAGTGACAGATTCCGCCGAGATCGTGTTGCCCGACAACGCCTCTCGCGGTCGCCGCCGCGGCCACCTGCACCCGACCGACGGCTCAGCCGCCTGAGTTAGAGCATGACGGCGAACATGATCGCCATTCCGGCGGCCATCGTCACCTGGCTCAGGATGCCGAATTGCTGACCGGTCGAACGGGTCGAACCGCCGAGGCGGGCGGTGATATAGCGGTAGATCCAAAAGACCGTGGCAATCGCGAAGCCGACGGTGCAGACCCAATTCAAGACGCCGACCCATTCCGGCGTCGCGGAGGCCGACGGACCGGCCGCCGAGTGACCCCCGTGGCCTGCGTGGCCGGTGTGCCCGGCATGACCGGCGTGCCCGGCCATATCCATCCCAGCCATGTCCATCCCGGCCGGCCCGGGTGCCCGCCGCAGTGCCAACCCCCCCATCGCGGCATACATCCACGCCATCGCCAGCATCATCAGGGCGTGATAGGCACTGCCCCACCGACTTGCGGAGTTGCGGACCGCGATCACCGCGAACCAGATCGCCGCGACCGCGAAAAACACCATCGGCGCACGGGTCGGAAGCTCCGCGCCGCGCGGCCAGGCCATCACCGCCATCGCGACCGCCATGATCGCGTGCAGGAAGTCGCCGATGACGTTCGCACCCGAATGACGGTTCGCCACAATCGCCTGCACGTAGACACCGGCGCTGAAGACGAACAGCAGCGTGACGACCCACCGCAGGGTCACGTCCTGGATCATCTCTCCACTCCGGTGGGCTCTGGAATCGGCACGATTATTGGTCGGCTCCCACGCGAGGAAAGTTCCTGCCCGGGCCGTCCCGCATCTTAGGCGGCTTAGACTCTTGCGATATGGCCCCGCCTCAATCCGTCGTCCCCCGGTCAATGGTGGGGAGTCGGCTACTGCTGGCCGGATATGCGGTCCTGGCGGCCGCCGTCGCGGGATACGCGCTCACTCTTCCCTCCGCCGTGCCTTCGACGACTGTCATTCATGCGCTCGGGAGTTTCACCGCCACCATCGCCGGCGCAGTGTGCCTGGGAGGTGTGGTGCTGATCCTCATCACTGCACGGCCGGACGATCGTGGCGTCATCGACGCCCCCGCGTTCCGGGTTCACCGGGTGGTGGAACGAGTGTCCGTGGTGTGGTTAGTGATGTCGTTGGCGATGGTAGTCATTCAGGTCGCTGCCGACGCCGGACTCTCGCTGCCGCTGCTGTTCAGCGGCGACCGAATCGGCTCTATCGGCAGCGCGGTGGGCGCCTCAGCGTACGCACGGGCATGGGTGGTAGTCGCCATCTGCGCAGCGGTGACCGTGCTGGGTCTGCGACTCACCCTGCGTTGGGATTGGCATGTGCCGCTCTTGATTCCGGCGATCATCGGCGTGTTGGCATTCCCGGTCAACGGCAACCCCAGCTACGGCCCCGACCATGATTACGCCACGAGTTCGGTCATTGTTTTCACGATTGCGGTCTCAGTGTTGGCCGGATTGAAGATCACTTCAGCATTGGCCGGCCGGGGAGGCCCAGTCCGCCAGGCCGAGCGCGTAACGACACTGGTCGCCGGCGTGGTGGCTCTGGTCTTCGGGGTGGTCTTGATGGTGCTCCTTGCCGGGCCGCCACTGGGCTCCGGATACGGCCGACTGGGGCTAGCGGCGGCGGCCGCACTGCTCACCGGTCTCATCTTCGACTGGCGCGGGCGCGCGTCGGCGTTCAATGCCGTGACGGCGATGACCGCACTGGCCGCGGTCTCGGCCATGGCCGTCCAGATCGCACCCCGGCTACTCCCGTTCTGGTCGGCGGTCTGCTGTTACTACGACATTGCGACCAACACCCGCCTCATGAGGACCGGCGATGGTTCGACCGTTCCCCAACTCCTGCTAATTCTCGGCTATGAACTTCCCGGCGCACCGAGTCCCCTGCGGATGCTGACGTTCTGGCGTTTCGACCCCTTCCTGAGTGTCGGCGGACTTCTGCTGGCCGCCCTTTACCTCGCTGGCGTGGTTCGTCTGCGCCGCCGCGGCGACCGGTGGCCGGTCGGACGCACGGTGTCCTGGTTGGCCGGCTGCGCGGCCCTGGTGTTCGCGACCGGTTCAGGTGTCCGATCCTATGGCGCAGCGATGTTCAGCATCCACATGATCGAGCACATGACGCTGAACATGTTCGTCCCGGTGCTCCTGGTTCTGGGCGCACCGGTGACGTTGGCGTTGCGAGCGTTGCCGAGCGCGGCGCCCGGAGCGCCACCGGGTCCCCGGGAATGGATTGTGCGAGCCGTCCATTCGCCGTTCACCGCGTTCCTGTCCAATCCGATCACCGCCTTCGTATTGTTCGTCGGGTCGCTCTACGCCGTGTACTTCTCACCCCTGTTCGACACCCTGGTGAGCTACCACTGGGGTCATGAGCTGATGTCGCTGCACTTCCTGCTCACCGGGTACCTGTTCTATTGGGGCATCATCGGCATCGATCCGGGCCCGCGCCGACTTCCGTTCATCGGCAGGCTCGCGTTGTTGTTCGCGACCATGCCCTTTCACGCATTTTTCGGTATCGCGATGATGACGAAGACAACTGCGGTCGGCGGCGACTACTACGCCACCATGGCGCTACCCTGGGTATCCAGCCTCACTGACGACCAGCACCTTGGTGGCGCAATCGCCTGGGGGGCAAGCGAAGGGCCGGTGCTCTTCGTGGCCATCGCACTGGTCGCCCAGTGGGCCCGGCAAGATCGTCGCGTCGGGGTTCGCGCCGACCGGCACGCCGACGCCGCCTACGGCGACGACGATCTCGAGGCCTACAACGCGATGCTGCGTGAACTGGCCCGCACCCGCCGCTGAATCAGCCCCCGTCAGGACCGGTATCAATCAACCGCGGGCTGCCATCGCCGCTCGGGGCGGCCATATTTCCAGAATGCGAACGCGACGGCCCAGGTCACCGCGAACAATCCGGCCACAACGAAGCCGACGTCATCCAGGCTCAATGCGCTCACCCAGTCGGTGACCGGGTCGGACAGCCCGAAATCGTCGTGGGCTACAGAGATCAGTTGAACGGTGCCGATCAGCACCGCAACCGTGATCGACAGGCCGGTGACGGTCAGGTTGTAGTAGATCTTGCGGATCGGGTTGGCGAACGCCCAGTCGTAGGCCGCAGACATGAAGATGCCGTCGAGACTATCCATCAGACACATGCCCGCGGCGAATAACACCGGCAATGTCAGCACCGCGTACCAGGGCATACCCGCCGCTGCCCCGGTTCCCGCCAGCGCAAGCAGGGCCACCTCGGTCGCGGTGTCGAATCCCAATCCGAAGATCGCCCCCACGGCGAACATCTGCCGTGGGCGCTTGATCCGTGCCATGACCGGCCGCAGGATCCGCGCCAGCAGGCCACGGTTGTCGAGTTGATCCTCGAGTTCACGCTCGTCGAAAAGGCCAGCCCGCAATGCCGTGAACACTCGCCAAATACCCATCAACGCAACCACATTGACGATTGCAATCAGAAAGAGAAAGCCGCTCGACGCTAACGTGCCAACCAGACCCAGTAGGTGGCGGGCCGACGAATCGTCGTCCAGCAGTGCTCCGGCGACTCTCGCCGCG
>CAIWCQ010000466.1 GCA_903911165.1 uncultured Actinomycetes bacterium
ATCAAAAAAGGGATCGAGGTGTGTTGGATCGGTGTGCCCTCAGGCCGGGTGATGCCCTGCACTCGATCGATACCGGGAATCTTGAAAACTGCTTTGGCAACTTTGTGCAGGATGAGGAAATCCGCCGGATTTCGCAGGTCGTGGTCTGATTCGATCATCAAGATGTCCGGCATCATTCGTGATTGGGAGAAATGCCGGTCCGCGGCGGACGCTCCGAGACTGGAGGGGACGTCCTGGGGCAAGTAGAGGCGGTCGTTGTAGCTCGTTGTGTACCCGGGCAGTGCGATGAGACCCAGTGCTGCGACCGCCAACGTCGTAGCGAGGATGGGCGCGGGCCACCGGACGATCGCTGTGCCGATTCGCCGCCAGCGTCGGCTTTCGGTCGTGCGCTTTGGTTCACACAGTCCGAAGCGACTTGCGACGGCGAGAGCGGCCGGAATGAGCGTAACCGCGACGGCGACCGCGACGAGCAAACCCACGGCGCATGGAACCCCGATGGACTGGAAGATAGGCATCCGGGTCAAGCTGAGACACAGCATCGCTCCGGCGATCGTCAAACCGGAACCCAAGACCACCGGTGTGACGCTTCGGAACGTGGTGTAGTACGCGGTTTCTGGATCCTCGCCGTCCCGCCGCGCCTCCTGATACCGGCCGACGAAAAAGATCCCGTAATCGGTCCCGGCCGCCATCGCAAGCGCCACCAGCAGTGCGATACCAAAGGGGGATAGCTCAACGAGACCGTGGTGGCCGATAAAAGCGACCGTGCCCCGGGCCGCCGCTAGTTCGGCGCCTACGGTGGCCAACACAAGAACCACCGTCATCATCGACCGGTAAATCAAAAGCAAAGCCGCGAAAATGATCACTCCGCCGACCGCGGTGATGATCTCAATCGATTTCTCGCCGCTTTCCTGCAGATCCACCGCGAGCGCGGCGATGCCCGTCACATAGACCTTCACACCGGCGGGTGGCGGATTTCGCTCCACGATGGATCGGACTGCGGCGACGGAATCCTGACCTAGGCGGGTGCCCTGGTTGCCGCCAAGATTCAACTGCACGTACACGGCCTTGCCGTCGGGGCTTTGCGCGCCCCCCGCCGTGAGCCGGTCCCCCCACAGGTCCTGCACATTCTGGACGTGCTGCGGGTCGTTCTTGAGTTCGCGGATCAATCCGTCGTAGTAGGCGCGGGCATCATCGGCAAGCGGCTCCTGGCCCTCCAAGACGACGGTCGCGAAACTGTCCGAATCGGACTCCTCGAAGACTTTTCCCATGCGGGTCATGGCCTGCATGGCGGGCGCGTCCTGCGAACTCGCTGTTAAGCCCCGTTCCCGGCCGACCTCCTCCAGCGAGGGGATTGCCAAGTTCAGAAACAGAATAGGTGCGGCCCAGGCCAGGATGATGAGCGGCGCTAAGCTGCGGATAAGCCGCGCTATGAGGGGGCGGGCCGGCTGAGTCGACTCGGCGACTGCCCGGCGTCTGCCGAAGTTCACTGTCCCCACTTATTGCCGCTGGCCCTGCAGCAGGGCGCGTACCAGTGGACGCGGTCCGGTAGGCCGCAGCATTGAACTGGCCGGGCGAGGCCGCACGCGCTGCGGCCACCAGAACCAGCGCCCGAGCAGAGCGGCGATCGACGGGGTCATGAAGGCGCGTACCAAAAGCGTGTCGAACAACAGACCGATCGCTATGGTGCTGCCCAGTTGGCCGAAGCTGATCAGGTCGCTGACGAGCAACGCCATCATGGTTGCCGCGAAAACCAACCCCGCGTTTGTCACGACCTTGCCCGTACCGCCCATGGCGCGAATTATGCCGGTATCGATACCGGCAGGTAGTTCCTCTTTGATTCGCGTTACCAGCAGAAGGTTGTAGTCGGATCCGACG
>CAIWCQ010000467.1 GCA_903911165.1 uncultured Actinomycetes bacterium
CAGCGACCCCGATGTGGTCGCGGAGTACAAGGCTGATCCGCTGATCTACCGCGGCAAGATCCCGGCCGGTATCGGCAAGGCACTGCTGGTGCTCGGGGAGGAGATGCCCGCACTGGCCGCGCGCATCACCGCACCCTTACTGGTGGTTCACGGTGAACACGACACACTGGTGGCCGCCGCGGGAAGCGAGCGACTGGTGAAGTGCGTGGCTTCTCGCGACGTCGAACTGAAGGTGTATCCGAAGCTCTATCACGAGGTGTTCAACGAACCCGAGCGCGACCGTGTGCTCGATGACGTGTCCGACTGGATCGTAGCCCGGTTGTGATTCGTCGGCTGCTGGCGGTGGCGCTCATTCTGGTCGCCCTGGCCGGTTGCTCACGCGACAGCGGCGTCGAGCGGATCTGGTTGGAAAAGGACGTGACGTTCGACGCCAATGGACTGACCGTGCACGGTACCTACCGCCACCTCTCCGGCGACGGTGTGGGCCCAGCCGCGCTGCTGATCTCCGAGAGCGGACAGACCGATCGCAACGGCGACAACAATGTCGCGGGACCGATCGGCAACATGCGTCAACTCGCGGAGTTCCTCTCCGAGCGCGACGTGGCGACCCTGCGTTACGACAAGATCGGCACCGGTGCCACCGGACTCGGTCCGTTCGCCGGCCGACCCGCCGACATCGGAAGTGCGATGTACACCGACGGCGCCCGGGCGGCGTTGCGATTCCTGGCCGGGCAGGCCGGCACCGACGACGACCGCCTCTCGGTGTATGCCGTGGGGGAGGGCACTATTCACGCGATGTCGCTGGCGGATGACTCCTCGCCGGGTGCGCCGCGGATTCATTCACTCGGGCTGCTGCAACCACTTCCCGCGCGCTACCTCGACTTGATCACCGGCCGCATTGGGGCCGATGTCGCAGCGGCTGTGCAAGCGGGAAGTAAGACCCAGCAGCAGGCCGATTCCGTGCTCGCCGCCTGGCGGGCTGCGGTCGAGCAGATCCGTGCCACCGGGACGGTACCGGCTGACCTGCCGGATGGACTGAGCGCGATCGTCAACTCCGGCAACGTGAAGGCCGTCGTCGAATCCGATGCGATCGACCCGGTCGATCTGGCGACGGGCATCCCTGCGGACACGCCGGTTCTGCTCACCTGCTCGGACTCCGACGGCCAGGCACCGTGCTCGCAGATGCAGCCGCTGGTGACCGCACTGGGTAGGACTGCGCTGCAGTTCGTCGAACTCTCTGGCGTCAACCACGTTCTCCGTGACGACCCGACCGACAACGTCGCCGGCTACGCCCGCAAAGGCCCGTTGTCGCCGCAACTCACCGCCGCACTGGACCTGTTCGTCGGCAAGTAGCGCACTAGGGTGACGGGCGTGACGATGGTAGTTGTGGACGAATTGCGGTGTGGGGAAGGCTCACCCGGCGGACGTCCGGACATCGCCGTGATGTCGTCGCCGTCGCCTAGCGTGGCGCCATGACCGATGACAGGATGCTCGCCCGGATCGCCGCACTGCTGCGCCAAGCCGAAGGCACCGATAACGCCCACGAGGCCGAAGCCTTCATGGCCG
>CAIWCQ010000468.1 GCA_903911165.1 uncultured Actinomycetes bacterium
CGTCGAGACCATCGCCGCACTCGAACTCATCGACGGCCGGGCCATCGCCCTGGCTGATGAACACCTTGGCCTTTCCGCTCCGAGAGGCGAGGCGTGGCTACTCCTGGTTGAACTTGCCGCCGCGGCAGACCCGAGCGAGGCCCTGGCCGCCACCCTGGCCGACACCCTGGATCGGGTGGCCGCGTGCGCTGAGCCCTCTGTGGGTCTCGACCGCGCCACCCAGCTCCGCCTATGGCAGACCCGAGAGTCCATCGCCGAGGTGGTGGGCTTATTCGGTCCGCCGGTCAAATTCGATGTGTCGCTGCCGTTTTCAGCGATCAGTGCGTTCGCGCGCGATTCCGACCGTCTGATCCACCGCTGTGCACCTGACGCGATCCCGGTATTATTCGGACATATTGGTGAGGGCAATTTGCACCTCAACGTGTTGCGCTGCGGCACCGATGACGAGTCGCGGATCTACCCTGAGATGATGAAAGTCATTGCCGCACATGGGGGTAACGTCAGCTCCGAGCACGGCGTCGGCAGCCGCAAACGCGGCTACCTGGCGATGTCGCGGCCACCCGCGGACATCGCGGCGATGCGCGCCATCAAGAACGCTCTGGACCCGACGGGCTACCTCAATCCTGCTGTTCTGTTCGACTGATTTCCGTTCCCGGCTGCGGCGATCCGAGTAGGAAGAGCGCCGCCAGCACCCCGAACAGGGCGATGAACGCGGGCAGCAGGACTGACTGCGACATCGCGGCGCCGAACGGCTCGTACAGGGACGCGGGAAGTTGCGTCGTGCCCGCTTCGCCACCCGGCCCGCCGCCCCCCGTCTCGGCGTTGACTCGCGCCGACATGAACGCGGCGATACCGGCGCTGCCGAGTACGGCACCGACCTGGCGAGTGGTGTTGTAGAACCCGGATCCGGCTCCGGCCAATCGGGCGGGCAGATTGCGGGTTGCGGTGGCGCCCAGCGGGGCCCAGATGAACGCCATGCCCACACCCATCGCGCCCATCGGCAACATCAGCCGCCAGGTCGCGGTGCCCGGGTTCATCTCGACCGACAGCCACAGCAGCGAGATCGCCAGCACCGAGAATCCGAATCCGATGATCGGTCGCGGGTGGGAACGGTCCACCAGGCGGCCGACAAACGGGGCCAGCACCCCGCTGAAGACGGCCATCGGGGCCGTGAGAAGGGCGGCCCGGGTCGGGGTCAGGCCGCCCACGGTTTGGGCGTAGAACATCACCGGCAGGATCATCGCGGTGGTGGCGAACGCGATCACCGCAATGCCGATGTTGGCGAGGCTGAAATCGCGGTCTCGGAACATCTCCAGCGGGATCAGTGGCTCGTTGGGGTTGACCGCCTGCCAGTAGACGAACGCCGCCAGGAATGCCCCGCCGCCGGCGATCATCGCCCAGATCCACGGCTGCCAGTGATAGGTCTGGCCTTCCTGCAGGCCGAACACGATTCCGAATAGGCCGATGCCGGAGAGAACCACGCCGAGCACGTCGAAGCGGTGGGGATGGGTGGGCAGGTCCGGAATCAGCCACACCGCGAGAATCAGACCGATGATCCCGATCGGCACATTGACGAAGAAGATCCACGACCACCCGAGGTTGTCGACCAGGACCCCGCCGGCCAATGGGCCGAGCAGGGTGGCCACTCCGGCGGTGGCACCCCATGCACTCAGCGCAACGCCTCGCCGGTCCGCCGGAAATATCCGGGTGATCGTCGACAGGGTCTGCGGGGTCAGCAGGGCCGCGCCGATGCCCTGCGCCACCCGGGCGGCGACCAGCGTGCCGATCGAGTCGGCAAATCCGCACCACATCGATGCGGCGGTGAACACCGCCAGGCCGGCGATGTAGAGGTTCTTCGGGCCGAACCGGTCGCCGAGTCGGCCGGCCAACAGCAGCGGGACCGCATAGGCCAGCAGGTAGGCGCTGGTGGCCCACACGACGGTGTCGTAGTCGGTGATGTCCAGTGCGGCCATGATGGCGGGGTTGGCCACCGCGACAATGGTCGAGTCGACCAGGATCATGAAAAACCCGACCAGCATGGCCCACAGCGTGAGCCACGGGTTGGCGGGCTGGGGATCGACGGGTAACCCGGCCGCGGGCTGCTGCGGCTGGTCACGCCCCGTCGTCGCGGTCATGGATGACGATGCTGCCATGTGCCGCTGCCCGCGGGAGTGATGGTGATCACCATTGGGGATCGTGGGCAACCTGGCGTTCGTTAACCTTCAAGCGGAAACCTGAGAGGAAGGCGCGTCATGAGGCTTCGTCGCAAGAAGAGCGAGGATCCGTCGGCCGGGCCCACCGAGGCCACGATGTCCGCGCGGGTGCTCTCCGGGATTCTCGAATCGAGCAGCCGGGTACAGGCTCCGGCTGTCGCGGCCTACGTGGACCGGCTGCGTCGCACCAATCCGAACGCCACCCCGGCCGACATCGTCTCAAAGCTGGAAAAGCACTACTTGGCTGCAGTGATGGCCAGCGGAGCGGCGGTCGGCTCGGCGGCCGCCTTCCCCGGTATCGGCACCCTGGCTGCACTCTCGGCCGTCGCCGGCGAGACGCTGGTGTTCCTTGAGGCGACATCGCTGTTCGTGCTCGCAGTCGCCGAAGTGCACGGCATCCCGGTCGACCAGCGCGACCGCCGCCGGGCGCTGGTGCTCGGCGTACTGGTCGGCGAGGACAGCCGGGGCGCCATCACCGAGTTCCTCGGACCGAGTCGGACCAGCGGGGCCTGGCTCGCCGAGACCGAACTGCTGCCACTGCCGGCGGTCTCGCAGCTGAACTCCAAGCTCATGTCGTACTTCGTGAAGAAGTTCGCGATCAAGCGGTCCGCGATGGCGTTCGGCAAGGTGCTGCCGGTGGGCATCGGTGCGGTCGTCGGTGGCGGCGGCAACCGGCTGATGGGTAAGCGAATCATCACCAATGCCCGGCAGGCCTTCGGACCGGCGCCCGAACGCTGGCCGGGCACCCTGCGGCTGCTGCCGGCCGGTCAGGACCGTCCGCAGGACGAAACGCCCGCCTCAGGTATGCACTGAGCAGCATCGCCGCCCACCCAGACGCGATAGCCTTAGACGGCGATCACGGCAGTGGAATCCCGGCAGAGGAATTGAGGCGAGCGGCTCTGTGAGCAGTACGAGTTCACCATTCGGCCAAAACGAGTGGCTGGTCGAGGAGATGTACCGCAAATTCCGCGAAGACCCCGCCTCCGTCGACCGGAGTTGGCACGAATTCCTCGCCGGATACAGCCCAGACGCCGCCGGCGACGCGGCCGCGGCCGCAAACGGTCATGCGAAGCCGGCCACGCCCGCCGCCAACCCGTCGCCCGCTCCCCCCGTCGCCATGCCGGCCCCCGCTCCCCCCGTCGCCATGCCGGCGCCCGCTCCCCCCGTCGCCGCGGCTGTTCCCGCCCCCGCTGTAGCGGCGGAAACCGCCGGCACCGACGCGCAGGTGCTGCGCGGGGCCGCGGCCGCCGTAGTGAAGAACATGAACGTCTCGCTGGAGATCCCGACCGCCACCAGCGTTCGGGCGATCCCGGCGAAATTGATGATCGATAACCGGGTCGTCGCCAACAACCATCTCAAGCGCACCCGCGGCGGCAAGATCTCCTTCACCCACCTGCTCGGGTACGCGATCATCCAGGCAGTCAAGAAGTTTCCCAATATGAACCGCCACTTCGCCGAGATCGATGGCAAGCCCAACGCAGTCACCCCGGGGCACACAAATCTGGGTCTGGCGATCGACCTGCCCGGCAAAGACGGAAAACGCTCTCTGGTCGTCGCCGCCATCAAGGGTTGCGAGACAATGGGATTCGCTCAATTCGTCGCCGCCTACGAGGACGTCGTGCGGCGCGCCCGAGACGGCAAGCTCACCGCCGAGGATTTCTCCGGCGTCACCATCTCGCTGACCAATCCGGGGACCATCGGCACCGTGCACTCGGTGCCACGACTGATGGCAGGCCAGGGCGCCATCATCGGCGTCGGCGCGATGGAACTGCCGGCCGAATTCCAGGGTGCCAGCGACGAGCGCATCGCCGAACTCGGTATCGGCAAAGTCATCACGCTGACGTCGACCTACGACCATCGGATCATCCAGGGCGCGGAATCCGGCGACTTCCTCCGGACCATCCATGAACTGCTGCTGTCGGATGACTTCTTCGACGATATCTTCCTCGAACTCGGCATCCCCTACGAGCCGGTGCGTTGGCGCACCGACAACCCGGACTCGCCCCTGGATAAGAACGCGCGCGTCATCGAACTGATCGCGGCGTACCGCAATCGCGGCCACCTGATGGCCGATATTGACCCGCTGCGTCTGGACAAAAGCCGGTTCCGCATGCATCCCGACCTTGATGTGCTCACGCACGGCCTGACGCTGTGGGATCTCGATCGGGTGTTCAAAGTCGACGGTTTCGCAGGCCAGCAGTACAAGAAACTTCGCGACGTGCTCTCGGTGCTGCGCGACGCCTACTGCCGCCACATCGGCGTGGAATACACCCACATTCTCGAACCCGAGCAGCAGCGCTGGCTCCAGGAGCGCATCGAGGTGCGCCACGATAAGCCGACGGTCGCCCAGCAGAAGTACATCTTGAGCAAGCTCAACGCCGCGGAGGCCTTCGAAACCTTCCTTCAGACCAAATACGTGGGCCAGAAGCGGTTCTCATTGGAAGGCGCCGAGACCGTCATCCCGATGATGGACGCGGCCATCGACCAGTGCGCCGAGCATGGTCTCGACGAGGTGGTCATCGGGATGCCGCACCGCGGTCGGCTCAACGTGCTCGCCAACATCGTCGGCAAGCCCTACTCGCAGATCTTCAGCGAGTTCGAGGGCAACCTGAACCCGTCTCAGGCGCACGGATCGGGCGATGTCAAGTACCACCTCGGCGCCAACGGCAACTACATCCAGATGTTCGGCGACAACGACATTGCGGTGTCTTTGGTGGCCAACCCGTCCCACCTGGAGGCCGTCGACCCGGTCCTGGAGGGCTTGGTGCGCGCCAAACAGGACCTGATCGACGGTGTCGACGACGACGGATCGCCGCGCAATTTCAGTGTGGTGCCGATGATGATGCACGGCGATGCCGCCTTCGCAGGACAGGGCGTGGTGGCCGAGACGCTGAACCTGGCTCTGCTGCGGGGCTACCGAACCGGCGGCACCGTTCATATCGTCGTCAACAACCAGATCGGTTTCACCACCGCACCGGAGAACTCCCGTTCTACCGAGTACTGCACGGACGTCGCGAAGATGGCCGGTGCGCCGATCTTCCATGTCAACGGCGACGACCCGGAGGCGTGCGCGTGGGTGGCCCGACTGGCGGTCGACTTCCGGCAAGCGTTCCAGAAGGATGTCGTCATCGACATGCTGTGCTACCGCCGCCGCGGCCACAACGAGGGCGACGACCCGTCGATGACAAACCCCGCCATGTACCAGGTGATCGACACCAAGCGCGGGGCGCGCAAGGCCTACACCGAGGCGCTGATCGGCCGCGGCGACATCTCGCTGAAAGAGGCCGAGGACGCCCTGCGCGACTACCAGGGTCAACTCGAGCAGGTATTCAACGAAGTCCGCGAATTGGAGAAGCAGGCGGTCGAACCCAGCGAGTCGGTCGAGGCTGCTCAGATGATCCCGCGGGGCATGACCACCGCGGTGGACAAGTCGCTGCTGGCGCGGATCGGCGATGCGCATTTGACGGTGCCGGAAGGATTCGCCGTGCATCCGCGGGTGCAACCGGTGCTGGAGAAACGTCGGGAGATGGCCTACGAGGGCAAGGTCGACTGGGCGTTCGCCGAACTACTGGCGCTGGGATCGTTCCTGGCCGAGGGCAAGCTGATCCGGTTCACCGGACAGGACACCCGGCGCGGGACGTTCACCCAACGCCATGCGGTGATCATCGATCCCAACACCGGGGCCGAGTTCACCCCGCTGGATCTGCTCACCGTCAACCCCGACGGCACCGGAAACGGCGGCCGGTTCCTGGTGTTCGATTCGCCGCTGTCCGAATACGCGGCGGTGGGATTTGAATACGGCTACTCGGTGGGAAATCCCGAGGCGATTGTGTTGTGGGAGGCCCAGTTCGGCGATTTCGTCAACGGCGCGCAGTCGATCATCGACGAGTTCATCAGCTCCGGCGAAGCCAAGTGGGGCCAACTCTCCGACGTGGTGCTGCTGCTGCCGCACGGCCATGAGGGCCAGGGGCCGGACCACACCTCCGGGCGCATCGAACGGTTCCTGCAACTGTGGGCCGAGGGCTCGATGACCATCGCGCTGCCCTCGACCCCGGCGAACTACTTCCACCTGCTGCGCCGGCACGGGCTCGACGGAGTGCACCGCCCGCTGGTCGTGTTCACCCCGAAATCGATGCTGCGCAACAAGGCCGCGGTCAGCGACCTGCGCGAC
>CAIWCQ010000469.1 GCA_903911165.1 uncultured Actinomycetes bacterium
CAGCTGGGGACCCGTCGACGGCCCGATTGCGTTGTGTCTACACGGATTTCCCGATACCGCCTATGGATTTCGCGCGCTGGCCCCGCATCTGGTGGCCGCTGGCTACCGGGTGATCGCGCCGTTCATGCGCGGCTACGTGCCATCCTCGCTGGCTTCGGATCGCGCCTACCACGTGGGGGCTCTGATGGACGACGCGCTGATAGTTCGCGCAGCCTGCGGGCCCACCGATGCCGATGTGGTGATCGGCCACGACTGGGGTGCCATCGCAGCGACCGGACTTGCCGCGATGCCCGACAGCCCATTTCGGCGGGCGGTGGTCATGTCGGTGCCGCCCGCCGCTGCGCTTCGGCCTGTGCGCCGCGGGGTGTTGAAGCTGTTGCCGGCACAGCTGGTCCGCAGTTGGTACATCAGCTATTTCCAGTTGCCCTTCCTGCCCGAGCGGTCCGCATCGTGGGTGGTGCCGCTGCTGTGGCGGCGCTGGTCGCCCGGCTACGACGCGGCCGAGGACCTTCGTCACGTCAGCGCGGCGATCGGGGCACCGGACCGATGGCGCGCGGCGCTCAGTCTTTATCGGGCGACCATCCGCAACTCGACCCCGCCGGCGCGTTACGCCGAACTTCACCGTTGGTGGACCGAGTTGCCGCGAGTGCCGACGCTGTACCTGCACGGCGCCGACGACGGTTGTATGACAGCCGATTTCACCGCCTTCGTCGCAGCCGCACTGCCGGCCGGCAGTGACGCGGCGGTCGTCGAGCACGCCGGGCACTTCCTGCAACTAGAGAGGCCCGATGAGGTCGGCCGCCGCATTGTTGAGTTCCTCAGAACCTGACCCCGGCAGGGCGATGGCTGCGGTCGATGCGCAGATGTTCCTGCTCTCGGCGAAAACTGCCAATGACCAGTTCGGGTTGTTCGCGTTTGACGGTGCCCCCGATGACCTCGATGCTGCTGTGGGGGAGTTGCGGCATCGAGCACGGCAGTGTGCCGATCTGCGTCTGCGGGTGGCCGACGAGCATCCGTGGCGCTATCCCCGTTGGGTGCCCGGCCCCGTCACGTCTGAACAGTTCATCGTCCACGCCGGTACGGGAGGCGACTGGCAGAGTTGCCTTGACCGGGTATCGCGGCTACCGCAACAGCAACTCGACGCATCCCAGATGTGTTGGCGGGTGCACGTTTTTCCCGAAGTCACCGACGTTCCCGGGGCGTCGGCGGCTGCATCCGTGGTGGTGATACAGATAGCCCACGCGCTGGGCGACGGCACCCGATCTGCCGAGCTCGCGGGCGTCCTGCTGGGGCGTCGAGGGCCGATACGGACAGTGGCCGGCCGGGGCTCGGGGCATTTTGTGTGGCGGGCCGTCGCGGCTGCGCGTGCACACCGCCGCCTAGTTCGCGACACCCGGACCGGACTACTGGCGCCGCCGACGCCGCCGGTGCCCGCGCTGGGTATCAACTCAGGTTCCCTCGACCCCCCCGTCCTGCGCACGATCGCGGTGGATCGCACCCAGCTATCGGGGCGCTCCGTGACGGTCACGGCACTGGTGGCCGTTTCCGAGGCGCTGGCCGGTTATCTCAAAGCGCGTGGCGAGGACATCAGCAGTTTAAGTGCCGAGGTGCCGATGGCCACCGGGGTACGGCTGTCGCCGTTGGCGCACAACAACTTCCGTAACGTCGGTGTCGCCCTTCATCCGGAGTCCGGCCGGGTCCGGCGGGCGGAGCAGATTCGCGGGCAACTCGACGACCATCGTCGCCGCAGTGAACATCCGGCCGCGAAAGCCTCGGCGGCAGCGTTCGACGCGGTACCGGCCTGGCTGCTGCGATGGGGCATGAGCAGGTTTGATCCGGCGGCGCGATCGCCGACCGTCACCGGCCACACGGTGGTCTCGAGCATCAACCGCGGTCCGGCCGACCTGAGCTTCGGCGGCTGCCCAGTGATTCTCACCGCGGGTTACCCGGCGCTGTCGCCGATGATGGCGCTGACCCACGGAGTGCACGGGATCGGTACGACGATCGCCGTCAGTGTGCACGCCGACGCGACGGTGATCGATGTCGACGACTACACCGAGAGACTGCACGAGGCTCTGGTCGCGCGGCCACGCGCGCTCTAGGCTCTGGCCGCGCGGCCACGCGCGCTCTAGTCTTGCCCCCATGGGTTTTCTCAAGCAGGAAGTGCCGGTCATCGATTTCGACGAGTGGAGCAAGGGCACCCGCGCGGAGAAGATCCGGCCAATGGCCCGGCATTGGGCCGAGGTGGGCTTTGGCACGCCGGTGGCACTGCACCTCTTCTACGTCGTCAAGATCGGTCTCTACATCCTCTTCGGGGTGCTTTTCGCGCTGGCCACCAAGGGCATCGACGGTATGGGCAACATCGGTCAGTGGTGGAGCGAGCCGATCGTTTTCCAGAAGGTCGTGCTCTTCACCATGTTGTTCGAAGTGATTGGCCTCGGCTGCGGCTTCGGTCCGCTCAATAACCGCTTCTTCCCGCCGATGGGGTCGATCATCTACTGGCTGCGGCCCAACACCATCCGGTTGCCGCCCTGGCCGCGCCGGGTGCCGCTGACCGCAGGAGACAACCGCGAACCGTTCGACGTCGTGCTCTATGCCGCGCTGCTGATCATGCTGGTGGTCGCGTTGTTCTCCGATGGCACCGGGCCCGATCCCGCCCTGGGCACCTCAGTCGGCCTGCTGCCGGCCTGGCAGTCGTGGACGATCCTGGGCCTGCTCGCCGCGGCCGGCCTACGCGACAAGATTCTCTTCCTGGCGGCTCGAGGTGAGGTCTACGCGCCCTTTGTGGCCGCCTTCCTGTTCGGCGGCGAGAATGTGATCATCGCGGCCAAACTGGCGTGCGTGGTGATCTGGATGGGCGCGGCCACCTCGAAGCTCAACAAACACTTCCCGTTCGTCATCTCGACGATGATGTCCAACAGTCCGGTGATCCGGTCCCGGGCGTTGAAACGGAAGTTTTTCGAGAACTTTCCCGATGACCTGCGGCCCGGACGGCTTTCCCGGGTCGTCGCCCACATCAGCACCGCAATCGAGATGGGCGTGCCACTGGTGCTGCTGTTTTCCGGCGGCGGCCCGGTCACCTACGTGGCCGCGTTCGTGATGATCTGCTTTCATCTCGGCATCCTCAGTGCGATCCCGATGGGGGTGCCGCTGGAATGGAACGTCTTCATGATCTTCGCGGTTCTGGCACTGTTCGTCGGCCATCCAGACGTCGGACTCGGTGATATGACCAACCCATTGCCGATCATTCTGTTCGCGGTGATGGCGGGCATCGTCATCACCGGGAACCTGATGCCGCGCAAAGTCTCCTTCCTGCCGGGCATGAGGTACTACGCGGGAAACTGGGACACCACGCTGTGGTGCATCAAGGCCTCCGCCGAGGCGAAGATCGCTGCGGGCATCATCGCCGTCGCCAACATGCCGGCCGCCCAGTTGGAGAAGTTTTACGGCAGTAAGGAAGCCGCGCAGATCCCGATGTACATGGGGTACGCGTTCCGCGGATTCAACACTCACGGCAAGGCACTGTTTACTCTGGCGCACCGGGCGATGGCCCCGCGCAGCGAGGACGAGTACTCGGTTACTGACGGTGAGCGAATTTGCAGCACGGCGCTGGGTTGGAATTTCGGTGACGGCCACCTGCACAACGAACAACTCATCGCCGCCCTGCAGCGCCGATGCCAGTTCGAACCGGGTGAGGTGCGGGTGGTGCTGCTCGATGCGCAGCCGATCCACACCCAAACCCAGCGCTACCGCCTCGTCGATGCCGCCACCGGTCAGTTTGAGAGTGGATTCGTCAATGTCGCCGACATGGTGGTTCGGCAACCCTGGGACGACGACGTTCCGGTACACGTCGACCCGCGCGGCACCGTGGCTGACCGAACGGTTGGTTGACCCCGGCCGTCGACGCACGTGGTCGCGGTGCTATGAATCGAAGGACAACCAATCGATGAAGGAGTATCCCGATGGCGGAAGCGGTAATTGTCGAGGCGGTGCGCGCGCCGGTCGGCAAGCGCAATGGCGGACTATCCGGGGTGCACCCGGCCGAGCTTTCGGCGCAGGTCCTCAACGGTTTGGCGCAGCGGGCCGGGATCGATCCCGAGATCGTCGATGACGTCATTTGGGGCTGTGTCATGCAGGCCGGTGAGCAGGCGCTGGATATCGCGCGCACAGCGGTGCTGACTGCCGGCTGGCCGGAATCAGTGCCCGGCGTGACCGTCGACCGCCAATGCGGCTCCAGTCAGCAGTCGGTGCACTTCGCCGCCGCCGGAGTGGTGGCCGGACACTACGACGTCGTGGTCGCCGGTGGCGTGGAATCGATGTCGCGCACCCCGATGGGCGCATCACTGGCCAGCGGCGGTAACCCCTACGCGGCCAACTTCAAGAGCCGCTACGACCGCACCCCCAACCAGGGGATCGGCGCGGAGATGATGGCCACCAAGTGGGGCCTGACCCGGACGATGCTCGACCAGTTCTCCCTCGACTCGCACGAAAAAGCTGGCAAGGCACAGGATTCCGGCGCATTCGACGACCAGATTGTCGGCATTAAAGATGCTGACGGCAATGTAGTGCTCAAAGACGAGGGTATCCGTCGCGGCACCACGCTTGAGAAGATGGGTCAGCTCAAGCCTGCGTTCTCTGAAGACGGCGTGATCCACGCTGGCAACTCTTCGCAGATTTCCGACGGCTCGGGCGCCCTGCTGTTCATGTCGGCGGAGAAAGCGAAGTCGCTGGGGCTCAAGCCGATTGCGCGCGTGCATACCGCCTGTCTGGCGGGTGCCGACCCGGTGATGATGCTGTCCGCGCCGATTCCGGCAACCCAGAAGGTCCTGAAACGGTCCGGCTTGAGCGTCAACGACATCGGTGTGTTCGAGGTCAATGAGGCATTCGCTCCGGTGCCGATGGCCTGGCTCAAGGAGATCGGCGCTGACGAGAACAAGCTGAACCCCAACGGCGGCGCCATCGCTCTGGGCCACCCGCTGGGCGGTTCCGGCGCGCGAATCATGACGACGATGCTTTATCACATGCGGGACAACGGGATTCGCTACGGCTTGCAGACCATGTGTGAGGGCGGCGGCCAGGCCAACGCGACAATTCTCGAGTTGCTCTAGATATGGCAGCATCTGATGCCCCCGGCGCTCTCGCCGAGCGCCGGGGCAACACCCTGATCATCACGATCAACCGCCCAGAGGCGCGCAACGCGGTGAACCAGGCGGTCAGCATCGGCCTCGGCGACGCGCTCCAGCAGGCGCAGGACGACCCGGAGATCTGGGCGGTGGTCGTCACCGGTGCGGGCGACAAAGCGTTCTGCGCCGGCGCCGACCTGAAGGCGATCTCCCGCGGGGAGAACATCTTCCATCCCGAACACTCGGAGTGGGGTTTTGCCGGCTTCGTGCAGCACTTCATCGACAAGCCGGTCATCGCCGCCGTCAATGGCACCGCGCTGGGGGGTGGAACCGAACTGGCTCTTGCCAGCGATCTTGTGGTGGCACAGCGGAGCGCGATGTTCGGCCTGCCCGAGGTCAAGCGCGGACTGATTGCGGCGGCCGGTGGGGTTTTCCGCATCGTTGAGCAGTTGCCCCGCAAGATCGCGATGCGCCTGCTTGTCACCGGGGAGCCGATCACCGCCGACGAGGCACTTCGGTGGGGACTGATCAACGAGGTGGTGCCCGACGGGGAGTCTGTGCTTGACGCCGCGGTCACGCTGGCCGAGAAGATCACGGTCAACGCACCCCTGGCGGTTCAGGCCAGCAAGCGGGTGGCCTGTGGTGCCGATGCCGGGACCATCACCGCCGAGCAGGGCTCCTGGGAGCGTTCCAACCGGGAGATGAGGGTCGTCTTCGGATCGGCAGACGCGATGGAAGGCCCACTGGCCTTCGCCGAGAAGCGACCGCCGGTGTGGAAGGCCCGCTGAAGCTCGTCCGCCGGGCGGACTAGGCCGCCGGGGTCGCGGCCGTCGTCGGCGCAACCGTCGGCGCCGCCGTCGGCGCAACCGTTGTACTGGGCGGCGGCGGCGCCGCCGAGGCCGACGGTGCCTCGCTGGCCGGTGCGGCCGAGGTGGTCGGCGGACTCGTGGCAGGGGTTGTTGCCTCGGGGGTCGTTGCCTCGGGG
>CAIWCQ010000470.1 GCA_903911165.1 uncultured Actinomycetes bacterium
CCGTTGTAGTCGACGTCGATGCGCCGGTGAAGGAGCGCGCTGTAGCCCTCCTCGTCGTCACCGGCGAGTGGATACTTGGCGAAGTCGTGGTCGTAGGCGGTGTGCGGCGCGTTAGTCCACATGAAATTGGCTCGATTGATCACCTCACCCATGACATGCAGGTGCGACGGCTCCTGCAGATTGAGCATCTGCCCACCGATGAGTGTGGGTACCTTCGCGAACCTGTTCAGTGCCAGGGCCCGCAGGATGGAATCCGGTTCGATCCGGATGTCGTCGTCCATGAAGAGAATCTGTTCGCAGTCGGTGTTCTTCAGCGCTTCGTACATCACCCTGCTGTAGCCGCCCGAGCCGCCGAGGTTGGGCTGGTTGTGCACGGATAGCCGCCGACCGAGGGCGGCGGCGGCGGCGGCGAAGCCAGGATGGGCGGCGGCCTTGTCGGTGCCCTGGTCGGTAACGATCACCGACCCGATCACCTCATCTACCAACGGGTCCGACGTCAACGCGTGTAGGGCACTGACGCAGTCGGCGGGGCGGTTGAAAGTCGGAATCCCCACGGCGATATTGGCCCTGCCGGGTGCCGGAACCGGCGCGTACCAGCCCGCGCTGTGCATGGTCGACTCGGCGTCGGTGGTGATGTCGAACCAGATCCAGCCGCCATCTTCAAACGGCTCAAGTCCAATTTCGAACTCCGTTGCGGCGCGAGCGGATTCGTCGTGGCTGGCAATCTCACCACCGCCAACGCTGATGCGCGCACCGGTGGCCTTCGACCGATAGACATCCACGCGGGCGGTGCCGGTCAACTCGACCCGCAGCACGACCGAATTCAGCGTGGACCAACGCCGCCAGTAACTGGCAGGGAACGCGTTGAAGTAGGTGGCGAAGGACACCTCCGACTCCGCTCCGATCTGCAGCTCGGTGCGACTGACGGCGTGAGAGCGGCGCGAGTTGGTGTCGGAATCCTCGATGTAGAGCTTGCGCACATCGAGCGGTTCGCCCGGGCGCGGGAGGATCACCCTGGCCAGCAGACTGACCGCTCGGGAGTCACCCGCCGAGATCGGCCCGGAGGGGATTTCGCTCATGGGTTGCTGCTTTCGTCGGTGCCGTCGGCCTGCAGCGGCGCACCATCGCGCAGGTGAGGCATCAGGATGTTGTCGTACATGGTCAGTGCGCTCGCGATCGCCATGTGCATATCCAGGTACTGATAGGTGCCAAGCCTGCCACCGAAAAGGACGTTCGCGGCGGAGGTCTCCGCCCTGGCGCGGTCCCGATAACTGGCCAGCAAGACCCGGTCGGCGTCGGTGTTGATCGGATAGTAGGGCTCGTCGTCGACGTCGGCGAACCGTGAGTACTCGCGCATGATCACCGTTTGATCGGTGGGGTAATCGCGCTCCGGATGGAAATGTCGGAACTCGTGAATCCGGGTGTAGGGCACGTCGGGATCGTTGTAGTTCATTACGGACGTGCCCTGGAAATCGGCGCACGGCAGCACCTCGACTTCAAAGTCCAGGGTGCGCCAGCCGAGTCTGCCGTCGACGTAGTCGAAGTAGCGGTCCAGTGGGCCGGTGTAGACCACCGGGGCCTTCGGGGACGCCGCTCGCAACTCCTCTCGGACATCGAACCAGTCGGTGTGGGTGCGCACCTCGATCAGGTCGTGAGCGGCCATCTTTGTCAGCCAGGCCGTGTACCCGTCGACCGGCAGTCCCTCGTAGGTATCGGTGAAATAGCGATTGTCGAAGGTGTAGCGAACGGGTAGCCGGCTGATGATCGCGGCGGGCAGTTCCTTGGGATCGGTCTGCCACTGCTTGGCGGTGTAACCCTTGACGAACGCCTCGTAGAGAGGGCGACCGACGAGCGAGATCGCCTTCTCTTCGAGGTTCTTTGCTTCGGCGGTGTCGATCTCGGCGGCCTGCTCGGCGATCAACGCACGCGCTTCCTCGGGGCCGTAATAGCGGCCGAAGAACTGAGCTACCAGACCGAGTCCCATCGGGAACTGATAAGCCTGCCGACCGTGCATGGCGAATACCCGGTGCTGATAGCCGGTGAACTCGGTGAACTGGTGCGCGTAGTCCCACACCCGCTTATTCGAGGTATGAAACAGGTGGGCGCCGTAGCGGTGGATCTCGATGCCGGTCTGCGGTTCGGTTTCCGAGTAGGCGTTACCGCCGAGGTGCCCCCGTCGCTCAATGACCAGGACCCGCTTGCCGAGTTGGCTGGCCGCGCGTTCGGCAAGGGTCAGGCCGAAAAATCCCGAGCCGACGACGATCAGGTCATAAGA
>CAIWCQ010000471.1 GCA_903911165.1 uncultured Actinomycetes bacterium
AGTGCGTCGCGGCGGCCGGGGTGATTTTCGGCGCGTTGGCCATCGGTGTCGCCGCGTGGCGGGGACTGCCGAACTGGCAGTCGATTCCGAGCAACTGGGATGCCGTCTGGCACGCCAACACCATCCGATGGATTCTCGACACCGGACAGGCATCTCCGACCCACATGGGTGAGTTCCGCAACGTCGAGACTCAGGCTGCGCTCTACTATCCGTCCACGTTCCACGCCCTTGCTGCGGTGTTCGCCCAGATCACCGGTGCCGCCCCGACGACCGCCTACACGTTGAGTTCGCTGGCGGCGGCGGTCTGGTTGTTCCCGGTGGCGGCCGCGTCACTGACCTGGCAGTTGCTGATCGGCCGGACCACCCGGTGGCGCACGGCCGGTGCGGCGGCGACCGCCGCGGCACTGTCGGCGTCGTTCACGGCAGTGCCCTACGTGGAGTTCAATACCGCCTCGATGCCCAACATGGCGGCCTTCGGTATCGCCGTGCCGGCTTTCGTGTTGATCACTTCGACGCTGGCCCACCGCGACCGACTCCCGCTGGCGGTGTTAGCCCTGATCGGGGTCTTCAGCGTGCACCTCATCGGCGGGATTGTCGTGGTGACCTTTCTGGCGGCGTGGTGGCTGCTGGAGGCCCTGCCTCATCCGGTGCTCGGCCGCGGCCGCGATTTCCTAACCCTGCTGGGTGTCGCGGTTCCGACCCTGGCGGTGTTGCTTCCCCAGTTCCTCGGGGTGCTGGCCCAGGCCGAGGTCATCACCGGCCACGAGTTCCTGACCTACGAAGGCCGGCGGAAAGGGCTGTTCGACGCGGTTTTCCAGCACACCCGCCATCTCAACGATTTTCCGATCCAGAACATCCTCATCGCCTTGGCCGCCGCGGGCTTCGTCGTGCTGTTGATCCGGCGGATCTGGTGGCCCGCGGCGGTGTGGGCGCTGCTGATCGTCTCGATCGTGCATTCCTCGGCACCGTTCGGCGGTCCCGTGGGTGCCGTCGCCGGTAAATACAGCGATTTGTTCTACAGCGATCCGCGTCGCCTGTCGGCGGTCGTGACCCTGTTGCTGGTGCCGATGGCCGGTGTCGCGCTGTTCTCGGCGGCGGCACTGGCGGTCGCCGGGGCGCGCAGACTCATCCGCCGGCGCGCACCCCACCGTGAACCCGACCGTGGGTTCTGGATCACCTCGACCGCCACCCTGCTCGTCGTCGTCAGCGTCGGACTGGCCTGGCATTACTTTCCGCGGCATCGCTTCCTGATGGGTGACAAGTACGACCAGGTCATCGTCAACGACCAGGACCTGGCGGCCTTCGCCTATCTTGCCGCGTTGCCGGGGGCGCGGGACACGCTGATCGGCCACGCGAACGTCGACGGCACCGCCTGGATGTACGCCGTCGCCGACCTGCGCCCGCTATGGACCCACTACGACTACCCGGTTCAGCAAGGGCCGGGCTACCAGCGTTTCATCTTCTGGGCCTACGCCGACGACGCCGACCGCGACCCCAGGGTCACCGAGGCGATACGGGCCCTGAACATCAAATACGTCATCACCAGTACTCCGGTGATCCGCGGGTTCGCGATGCCCGACGGTCTAGTGTCACTAGACGAGTCCGAGTCGTGGACGATGATTTACGACAACGGCGGTGCCCGCATCTACCAATGGCGCGGATCACCGGCACGGGCCGGTGACCGGTAGCGGGACGCACGATTAACGGATACGAGGGAATGCTCAGCGGATGACGGCCAATACCGACGACGACAACATCGAGGTCATCACCGGCTCCGGAGGCCCGATGACGGCGGACGCAGACGAGCAGATTTCGGTGACCGACCTCGTCCAACAGCCGGCCAAGGTGATGCGGATCGGCACGATGATCAAGCAACTGCTTGAGGAGGTCCGGGCTGCGCCACTGGATGACGCCAGCCGCAGTCGGCTGCGCGAAATCCACTCGACCAGCATCCGCGAACTCGAGGACGGCCTGGCGCCGGAACTGCGCGACGAACTCCAACGACTGGCGTTGCCGTTCTCCGAGGACACCGTGCCCACCGACGCCGAACTACGGATCGCCCAGGCGCAACTGGTCGGTTGGCTCGAGGGCCTGTTCCACGGGATACAGACGGCGCTGTTCGCCCAGCAGATGGCAGCCAGGGCGCAGTTGGAACACATGCGCCAGCCGGCGTTGCCGCCCGGAGTCACCCCGCCCGGCGGATCGCCGGGGCACGGGACCGGGCAGTACCTGTAGGAGCAGACGGTCACAGTGGCAACCGAGCCCTATATCGAGACCCGCGGCGCCTGGGTTGAATTCCCCATCTTCGATGCGAAGACCCGGTCGCTGAAGAAGGCGTTCCTGGGTAAGGCCGGCGGGACCATCGGGCGCAACAGCGACAACGTCGTCGTCATCGAAGCGTTGCGTGACATCACCCTGTCGCTGCGGATGGGCGACCGGGTGGGACTCGTCGGCCACAACGGCGCGGGCAAGTCGACGCTGCTTCGGTTGCTGTCGGGCATCTATGAACCCACTCGAGGCCGGACGACCGTACACGGCCGGGTTGCACCGGTTTTCGATCTCGGAGTCGGAATGGATCCGGAGATCACCGGCTACGAGAACATCATTATCCGCGGGTTGTTTCTGGGGCAGACCCGAAAGCAGATGGCGGCCAAGGTCGATGAGATCGCGGAGTTCACCGAACTCGGCGAATACCTGTCGATGCCCCTTCGCACCTACTCCACGGGCATGCGGGTGCGACTGGCGATGGGTGTGGTCACCAGCATCGACCCGGAGATCCTCCTTCTCGACGAAGGCATCGGGGCGGTCGACGCGGAATTTCTCGCCAAAGCGCAGTCCCGGCTTCAAGCCCTCGTTGAGCGGTCCGGGATCCTGGTGTTCGCCAGTCACTCCAATGAGTTCCTGGCGCGACTGTGCAAGACGGCGATGTGGATCGACCACGGAACCGTGAAGATGAGCGGGAGCATCGAAGATGTGGTGCGGGGCTACGAGGGTGAGGACGCCGCGCGTCACGTCCGGGAAGTCATGGCCGAACATCGCCACGATTGGTCAGACGATCAGGCCGAACCGCGATGACCATGGTGTGCGCGGTCGTCGTCACTCACCGCCGACCCGAGCAGTTGGCCAAGTCACTGGACGTGGTGACGACACAGACCCGAATGATCGACCACCTCATCGTCGTCGACAACGATCACGATGAGCGAGTCAGCGACTTGGTGGCCGGCCAAGCAGTGCGGTCAACCTATCTTGGCTCGCGCCGAAACCTCGGTGGCGCAGGCGGTTTCGCGCTCGGAATGCTTCACGCCCTGGCTCTCGGCGCGGACTGGGTATGGCTGGCCGATGACGACGGCCGGCCCGGCGACAGCGAGGTGCTGGCCACCCTGCTCGCCTGTGCGCACCGACATGGCCTCGCCGAGGTGTCACCGATGGTGTGCGACCTCGACCAACCCGACAGGTTGGCGTTTCCGCTGCGGCGCGGCCTGGTGTGGCGGCGGCGGGTCGATGAATTGCGCACCAAGGATTCTCCCGGCAGCGACCTGCTGCCCGGGTACGCATCGCTGTTCAACGGGGCACTGTTCCGCGCGGAAACCATCGCGGCGGTAGGGGTTCCCGACATCCGACTGTTCGTCCGCGGCGACGAGTACGACGTGCATCGCAGACTGGTCCGCAGCGGCCTGCCATTCGGAACCTGCCTGGACACCGTCTACCTCCATCCGTACGGCAGCGACGAATTCAAACCCATCCTCGGGGGGCGGATGCACACCCAGTATCCGGATGATCCGGTGAAGCGCTTCTTCACCTACCGCAACCGGGGATACGTTCTGGCTCAGCCCGGCCTTCGCAGGCTGCTGCCACAGGAGTGGTTGCGGTTCGGGTGGTACTTCCTTATTACCCGGCGTGATCCGGCCGGATTGCGGGAGTGGATCCGGTTGCGCCGCATGGGTCGCCGGGAGCAATTCGGTCCGCCGGAACCACATCCCGGGGATACGCGATGACCTTCATCGATGCGGCCGATCAGTCCAAGTCGTTCGCCCGGGCGTGGGGAGACCTCACCGAGGGATTCCGCAAGCACGAACTGTGGCTGCACCTCGGTTGGCAGGACATCAAGCAGAAGTACCGACGCTCGGTGCTGGGTCCGTTCTGGATCACCATCGCCACCGGCACCACCGCGGTCGCCATGGGCGCGCTGTACTCGAAGTTGTTCAAGCTGGATCTCGCCGAGCACCTGCCCTACGTGGCATTGGGGCTGATCATCTGGAACATGATCAACGCCTCAATACTGGAGGGCGCCGACGTCTTCATCGCCAACGAAGGTTTGATCAAGCAGTTGCCGACACCGTTGAGCGTGCACGTGTACCGGCTGGTGTGGCGACAGATGATCCTGTTCGCGCACAACATCGTGATTTTCGTGGTGATCGCGATCATCTATCCCAAACCGTGGTCGTGGGCCGACCTGACGGTGATTCCGGCGCTGCTGCTGATCATGCTCAACTGCGTCTGGGTGTCGTTCTGCTTCGGGATCCTGTCCACTCGTTACCGCGACATCGGCCCGCTGCTGGCCTCGCTGGTGCAACTGCTGTTCTTCATGACGCCGATCATTTGGAACGCCGAAACCCTCCAGCAGCAGGGCGCGGGCCGTTGGTCCAAGATCATCGAACTCAATCCGTTGTTGCACTACCTCGACATCCTGCGCGCTCCCCTGCTGGGCGCCCAGCAGGAACCCCGGCACTGGGTGGTGGTGATCGTTTTGACGGTGCTGGGTTGGTGCGCCGCCGCGTTTGCGCTGCGCCAGTACCGGGCCCGGGTGCCCTACTGGGTCTGACGCGCCCGGATTTCCGTAAGCTTCCCGCGATGGCTGAAATAGCGTCCCCGCCGCCGCTGAGCCTGCGGACCCAGATCCTGCGGTTCGTGCTCACCGGCGGTTTCTCGGCCCTAGTTGACTACGGGTTGCTCGAGTTACTCAGTACCGCCTTCGGTCTTCATGTCGGCTTAGCCAAGGCGCTCAGCTTCATCGCCGGAACCATCACGGCCTACCTGATCAACCGACGCTGGACATTCGATGCAGAGCCCAGCCGATCAAGGTTCGCCAAGGTGATGGTGCTTTATGGCCTGACGTTCGCAGTCCAGGTAGGCCTATTTCTCATTGTCTTCAACAGCCTTGAGGGTCATACCTGGACAAAACTGGTCGCGTTCGTCATAGCCCAGGGCACCGCCACGGTGATCAACTTCATCGTGCAGCGGGTATGGATCTTCCGCATCCACTAGGCACAACGCGCCGCACGGTACCCTCGACACGATGTCCGCAATCACCACTCCGCAGCGACTGACCGGCTGGGCCCGCACCTCACCCAGTGTCGCCGAGGTGCTCCACACCCCGGATCCCGAGGAGATCGTCAAAGTCGTCGCCCGGGTGGCCGCCGAGGCCGCCGAAGGCCGGCATCGCGGGATCATCGCGCGCGGACTGGGCCGCTCCTACGGCGACAACGCCCAGAACGGCGGCGGACTGGTCATCGACATGACCGCACTGAATCGGATTCACTCGATCGACGCCGGGACGCGCATGGTCGACGTCGACGGCGGAGTCAGCCTGGATCAGTTGATGAGAGCGGCCTTGCCGTCCGGACTGTGGATCCCGGTATTGCCCGGAACCCGCCAGGTAACCATCGGCGGTGCGATCGGTTGCGACATCCACGGTAAGAACCACCACAGCGCCGGCAGCTTCGGAAATCACGTCCGCTCAATGGACCTGCTGATGGCCGATGGCCAAGTGCACACCATCGCTCCCGACGGACCCAGTGCCCCGCTGTTCTGGGCCACCGTCGGTGGCAACGGGCTCACCGGGATCATCCTGCGAGCGACCATCGAGATGACCCCGACCGAGACGGCCTACTTCATTGCCGACGGCGACGTAACCGCCAACCTCGATGAGACGATCGCCCTGCACAGCGACGGCAGCGAGTCCAACTACACCTACTCGAGCGCATGGTTCGATGCCATCAGCGGGCCACCGAAGCTGGGCCGCGCGGCCGTGTCCCGGGGATCACTCGCCCGCCTCGATCAGTTGCCGGAGAAGCTGCAGCGCAACCCGCTGAAGTTCGACGCCCCGCAACTACTGACGCTTCCGGACATCTTCCCCAACGGCTTGGCCAACAAGTACACCTTCGGCCCGATCGGGGAATTGTGGTACCGAAAGTCGGGCACCTACCGCGCCAAGGTTCAAAACCTGACGCAGTTTTACCACCCACTGGACATGTTCGGTGAGTGGAACCGGGCCTACGGCCCAGCCGGATTCCTGCAGTACCAGTTCGTCGTGCCGACCGAAGCCGTCGAGGAGTTCAAGGCGATCATCGTCGACATCCAGCGATCCGGTCACTACTCGTTCCTCAACGTTTTCAAGCTGTTCGGACCGGGAAATCAGGCTCCCCTGAGCTTTCCCATCCCGGGATGGAATGTGTGCGTGGACTTCCCGATCAAGGCTGGGCTGGGTGAATTCGTCACCGAATTGGACCGTCGCGTGCTGCGCTTCGGCGGCCGGCTTTACAGCGCGAAGGATTCCCGCACCACGGCGGAGACATTCCACGCCATGTACCCCCGCATTGACGAGTGGATCGCGCTGCGGCGCAGAGTAGATCCCGACGCAGTGTTCGCTTCAGACATGGCCCGGCGCTTGGAGTTGGTGTAGGTGGTTGTGGACGCGGTGGGAAGCCCCCAGCGGATTCTGTTGCTCGGCGGCACCTCGGAGATCGGATTGGCGATCTGCGAACGCTATCTGCGCGACGCCCCCGCGAAAATCATCCTGGCGGCACTGCCCGATGATCCCGGTCGCGAGGACGCCGTCGCACAGTTGCAGCGGGCCGGGGCCAAAGCCGTGAACGTGGTGGATTTCGATGCACTCGATACTGCAAGCCACCCCGCCGTGATCGACGAATGCTTCGCCGCCGGCGATATCGATGTGGCGATCGTCGCCTTCGGGCTACTTGGCGACGCCGAGGACCTGTGGCAGAACCAGGCCAAGGCCGTTGCGATCGCCGGAATCAATTACACCGCAGCCGTTTCGGTGGGTGTTCTGATCGGAGAGAAGATGCGTCGTCAGGGCTACGGGCGCATCATCGCGATGAGTTCGGCGGCCGGTGAACGGGTGCGACGGTCGAACTTCGTCTACGGGTCCACCAAGGCCGGCCTCGACGGCTTTTATCTGGGACTCGGGGAAGCCCTTCGGGAGTACGGGGTCGGCGTGCTGGTAATCCGGCCCGGGCAGGTCCGCACCCGGATGAGCGCCCACGTCAAGGAAGCACCTTTGACCGTCGACAAGGAGTACGTCGCCGAACTGGCCGTCACCGCATCCGCCAAGGGCAAGGACCTGGTCTGGGCACCGGGCGCTTTCCGGTACGTGATGATGGTGCTGCGACATATCCCC
>CAIWCQ010000472.1 GCA_903911165.1 uncultured Actinomycetes bacterium
AGTGCGTCGATGTCGGTCACCAGGAGGACTCCGCCCCCGTTGATCACATCGGTGACCGCCCGAGCCACGCCCTGATGGCGCTCGGTCGCCGCAAGTGCGCCGGTGTCCGGGCCGTCGAGGTCCACGAGTCGTCGGCCCGCGCACACCGCGCGGACGAGTCGGGCTTTTCCGACACCGGCCGGACCGGTGATCAGCACTCCGAGGTTAGGTTTGGCGCCCAGCTTCTCCAGAAGCGCGGGTTCGTCGAGTGCCAGCTTGAGCCACTCGGTGAGCCGGCCGGCCTGGACATGCTGGCCCTTGAGGTCGTCGATGCTCACCGCTGGTTCCTCGGGCCATTGCGTGGGCGGACTGATGGCAGCCGTGGAACCGGGGGCTACCCCGCCGCCCGCACCCCAGGTGACCGAGGAGTTCGGCTGCACCGAAACGGGTCCGGCGGGGTCGGTTCCGGTCACGGTCAACAGTTCCGACGTCCAGGTGATCCCGACCGCTGCGGTCAGGGCCGAACTCGCCTCGGAGTTCGACGTGCCCGGACCGAGGTCGCGCGGCAGCAGCGACACGGTGTCCCCAACGGTCAGCACCTTGCCCAGCAGCGCCTGGCGCAGGGTCGCCGATGACACCGATCTGGTGGCCAGGGTCGATCCGCTCAACGTCACCGATCGAGATCCGTAGACGGCTACCGGCGCAACCAGCACGCCGGCATCCTCGCGCAGGCCGGCGTTGGACAGCGTCACGTCGTCGAGAAGAGCGGTTCCGGTCGGCGTGCCGGCCGGTGCCACGCCGGCGACGGCGGCGGTGGTGCGCGATCCGGTAAGTGATACCGCATCCCATTCCCTAATACCCAGTGCGGCAATCACTTCTGGGTGCAGACGGACAACACCGCGCCGGGAGTCGAGTGCGGCCGTGTTCAGCCGTGCGGTCAGTGTCAGGCTCGATGGTGGCCCGGGCCGCCCCGTCATCAATTCGGATGCGTCAGACATCGGTTCAGCCTCCTGGCTTGCGTAGGCCCATCCGGGCCGTCGATCGGCGGTGGGGATTCTCGGCGTTCCTTGCCGCGCGGCGGGCGGCGCGCCGCTGTCCGGGCTTGTCGTCCCACGCTTCCGGGTGTGCGGCGGCCCAGCGTTGGCTGCGGATCGTGAACGGGATGATCAGCAGGTAGCCGGCGATGATCAACAGCACCAGGATGTACGGGAACAGCAGCAGGCCGGCCGCCGCGGCGGCGACCAGGATCAGCAGAATCGGTGCCGCGTTGGCGGGCACCGAGATCGACTTCAGAGCCAGGGTGGGCACCCGGCTCACCAGCAGTAGCGAGTTCGCGGCCAACCACACGCAGAGGAACACCGGCGACGTCCACCAGCCGTGGCCGAACTGCAGCATCGCGGCAAGTGGTCCGATCACGCCGACGGCACCGCATGGCGCGGGCATGCCCACGAAGTACTGCCGGGTGTAGGCCGGGCGGGTGTCGTCGTCGAGCAGGGTGTTGAACCGGGCCAGCCGCAGCACGATGCAGACCGCGTAGAGCAGGACGAAGATCCAACCGACCGGTGAGTCCGGCAGCAGGGTGATGTACACGACGAGGGCAGGGGCGACGCCGAAGTTCACCGCGTCAGCGAGCGAGTCGATCTCGGCACCCATCGGGGACTGGGCGTGCAGGGCGCGGGCGATGCCGCCGTCGATGCCGTCGAGTACCGCCGCGGCGCCGATCAGGGCCAGCGCGATATGTGCACGTCCGTCCAGGGCGAACTTGATCGACGTCAGTCCGGCGCAGATCGCCAGCACCGTGGTGGCGCTGGGCAGGATGCGCAGCCCCCGGTTGGATTGGATCCGGGGGCCAGACGGCACAGGGGGTTTCATCATGGCAGCCGGGCCAGCACCGTCTCACCGGCCAGGGTTCGCTGCCCCGGTTCGATCAGCACCTGCGAACCGGCCGGCAGGTAGGTGTCCAGCCGCGATCCGTACCGGATCAGCCCGTAGCTATCACCGATCCGCACCGCGTCGCCGACGTGAAGATCGCAGACGATGCGACGGGCGATCAGTCCGGCGATCTGTACCACCACCACCTGTTGCCCTTCCGGCGTTCGGATCAACACACTGTTGCGCTCATTGTCCGCACTGGCGACCGGCAGGTCGGCCGAATGGAAGCGGCCGGGTCGGTGCTCCACCGCGAGCACCTCACCGCTGACCGGGATTCGCTGGGTGTGGGCGTCCAGCAGGGACAGGAAGATGCTGATCCTCACCAGCGGAACGGTTCCGACGCCGAGTTCCGGTGGCGGTGCCGATTCGCCGATCAGGCAGACCTCGCCGTCGGCGGGCGCGACGATCACTCCGGTTCGGGTGGGCGGCGTGCGCGAGGGTTCCCGG
Organism: uncultured Actinomycetes bacterium; assembly: GCA_903911165.1. Lineage (GTDB taxonomy): Bacteria > Actinomycetota > Actinomycetes > Mycobacteriales > Mycobacteriaceae > Mycobacterium. The sequence goes on from CAIWCQ010000472.1 coordinate 2,359, forward strand.
AAGAACGCCGCGTTGGCCCCGGCCGCGGTCAGGCCGGCCCGTCGCACCCAGCGGTGGTTGCGACCGAGGGCGGCGACGGCCAGTCCGGCGGAGACGAATGGCAGGCCGGCCGGGTGCACGCGCGGCACCGAGGATCGCAGCAGATTCAGCAATCGGTTCGGGCCGGAGGTCTCAGTGTCGTCCGCGGAGCGGGGGCGTCGGGCCACGAGAACTGATCCTACGGGTGCAGATCCCACAGCCCGACCCGCTCACCGGCGCCGAGCTCGGTGACGTCCTCGGCGATGTCGAGCAGGCAGTTGGCCGATGCCAGCCAGCGGAGGTGGTGCGAAGCGGGCGGACCGTAACTCAGGATGGTTCCGGTGTCGTGGTCGTAGACGCCACGGCGGAACTGTCGTTTGCCGACCGGTGAGGTGATCGTCTCGGCGAGTATCCCGCTGCGGCGAGGCCGGTTCGGCTGCGGCAAGCCCATCGCCGCGCGCAGTGCGGGCCGGATGAACACCTCGAAGGAGACCAGGGCACTGACCGGATTACCGGGCAGGGTCACGATTGCGGTGCCGTTGACCGTCCCCGCGCCCTGTGGCATGCCGGGCTGCATGGCGACTTTGACGAACTCCACGCCGGTACGCCCGTCGGCGCCGAAGGCGTCCTTGACCACCTCGTAGGCCCCTGCGCTGACACCGCCGGTGGTGATGATCAGGTCGGCTCGGCCGCCGTAGGTGTCCAGCACCGCGCCGAATCGCTCGACGTCGTCGTCGCAGGTGACGGTCTCCACCACCTCGGCACCGGCGTCCCGCACCGCGGCGGCCAGCATGACCGCGTTGGACTCGTAGATCTGTCCCGGCCGAAGCGGCGTTCCCGGTGTCACCAACTCGGCGCCGGTGGAGATCACCAGCACCCGCTGGCGCCCGATGACCGGCAGTTCCGCGAGCCCCAGTGCGGCTGCCAGTCCGAGTGCGGCCGGCGTCACGACCCGGCCGGCCTGCAGGACGGTGGTGCCGGCGACGACGTCCTCGCCGGCGCGGCGGACGTGCTGGCCGGGCTTCGGGCTCGCGTAGATCGCGACGGTGTCGACTCCGGCGTCGGTGCTTTCCACCGGAACCACCGCCGTCGCCGTTGCGGGCAGCGGTGCCCCGGTCATGATGCGATGTGCGGTTCCCGGCGCCAGGATGAGCGAGTCGGTGCGGCCAGCCGGAATGTCTTCGGCGACAGGCAGTGTCACCGGATTATCGGAACTGGCTCCCGCCACGTCCTCGGTCCGTACCGCGTAGCCGTCCATCGCCGAGTTGTCGAAAACCGGCAGCGACATCGGTGCCACCACATCGGCGGCGAGCACCAGACCCAGCGCATCGGCCAACCCGGCGGTGGTGGCTGGCCGCGCCGCGATCAACCCGGAGACAACACGCTGGTGTTCTTCGACGCTGCGCATCCGACCCCCGCCGCTAGACCGGATAGGTGACGCCGGTGAGTTCCTCGGAGACCGTCCATAGCCGCTCCTGCGCAGCGGTGTCGTGCGACTGCGCGTTGGAGGTGACAAGTTTCGGGTAGCCGCGCAATTCGCGGAAGCCGTCCGGGCCGTAGTACTGACCGCCGCGCACTGCCGGATCGGTGGCCGCCCGCAGGGTGGGCAGCGCACCGAGTTCGGAGGTGTTCAACAGCCGGCCGGAAAGCCAACTGACACCGGGCAGGCCGGCGCCGGGAACGTGGCGGACGAGTTCGGTGGCGGCCACACCCGGATGCGCGGCCACCGCGATGGTCTTCGCCTTCGCCGCAGCCAACCGGCGCTGCAGATCGTAGGTGAACATCAGGTTGGCCAGCTTGGACTGGCCGTAGGAGGCCACCCGGTCGTAGCGGCGGGTCTCCCACTGCAGGTCCGCGAAGTCGATCTTTGCCCTGATGTTGTGCGCGATGCTCGCGACCGCCACCACCCGGGATCCATCCACGCCGAGCAGGTTCTTCAGCAGCAGGCCGGTGAGCGCGAAATGGCCGAGATGGTTGGTGCCGAACTGCAACTCGAAGCCGTCGGCGGTGTTCTGCTTCGGCGGGTACATCACGCCGGCGTTGTTGATGAGCAGGTCGATCCGCGGGTGGGCGGCCGCAAGTTCGGCCGCCGCGGCGCGCACCGATGCCAGCGAGCCCAGATCCAATTCGTGCACCGTCACCTCCGCGCCCTTGGACAACTCCCGAATGCGGGCCGCCGCAGCGTCGCCCTTGGCGGTGTCGCGGACCGCCATCACCACTCGGGCGCCACGGGCGGCGAGCACACGGGCCGTGTCGTAGCCGAGGCCGGTGTTCGAGCCGGTGACGATCGCCACTCGGCCGCTCTCGTCGGGAACGTCTTTCTCAGTCCAAGTCATGCCTTAGAACATAGGCGATCGTCTGGGGGGCCTAATCTCTGCACATGGCCGTCGGCGGAGTGCTGTTCGACATCGACGGAGTTCTGGTGACCTCCTGGCGACCCATACCCGGCGCTGCGGCGACCCTGCGCACCCTCGACGAGCATCGGATCCCACGCTCGTACCTGACCAACACCACGTCATTGACCCGCCTCCAGATCGCCTCCGCCCTGTCGGCGGCCGGAATGAACGTGCGGCCCGAGGAGATCATCACCGCCGCACTGCTGACCGCCGACCATGTCCGTGCGCACTACCCCGGAGCGCGTTGTTGTGTGGTGAATAGCGGCGACATCGGCACTGACATGCCCGGCGTGGACATCGTCGATTCGCTCGCTCCCGGCGCCAGACCGGATGTCGTCATCCTCGGCGGGGCCGGCCCGGAGTACGACCACCGGACGCTGAGCCGGGTCTACGAGTGGATGAGCGCAGGCGTGCCGGTGGTGGCAATGCACCGCAGTACCGCGTGGGAAGCCGATGAGGGACTGCGCGTCGATACCGGAATGTATGTACTCGGATTGGAGGAAGCGTCGGGACGGTCGGTGACGGCGGTGGGAAAGCCTGCCCCGGTCGGCTTCGAGGCAGCGGCCGCACGGATCGGTATCGATCCCGATGAGATGCACATGGTCGGCGACGATCTCAATAACGACGTGCTGCCCGCTCAGGTGGTCGGAATGACCGGCGTGCTGGTGCGGACCGGAAAGTTCCGTCAACCTGCTTTAGATCGTTGGGCCGCGGACCAATTCGCCATGCAGCCTGATCACGTCATCGACTCGGTGGCCGATCTTCCGGCGCTACTGGGTCTATAACCTAGGCGCTGCGCCAGCCGCGCAGATTGCCGATGCGCTCCGTCAACTGCTCGCTATTGGCTGCCGCGACCGGTGGCCCGCCGCATACCCGGCGCAACTCATTATGAATCCAGCCGTGGGACTTGCCGGTGCGGTGGTGGATCGCCGCCACGAGGGTGTTCAGTTCGCGGCGCAACTCGCTCAATTGCCGATGGGTGGATATCGGAGCGGGCAGGCCTGACGCCGACCGGGTCGCAAGCTGCTCTTCCTGCCTGCGGCGCAACAGATCTCGCATCTGGGCGGTGTCGAGCAGGCCGGGGATGCCCAGATAGTCCGCCTCCTCGTCACTGCCGGCCGGAGTTGCGGTTCCGAATGACGAGCCGTCGAAGATGACCTGGTCGAGTTCGGCATCGGAACCCAGGAACTCGAAACCGTCGGCTTCGGCCGGTTCAGTGCGCTGTTGCTCGGCCGGATCGTCCAAGCCCAGCGAGTCGCGGTGCGGTTTGCCCAGCACGTGGTTGCGCTGCGCTTCGAGTTCGCTGGCCAACTGCAGCAGCGACGGCACCGACGGCAGGAAGATGCTCGCGGTTTCCCCGGCGGTGCGCGACCGGACGAACCGGCCGACGGCCTGGGCGAAGAACAGCGGTGTCGAGGCACTGGTGGCGTAGACGCCGACTGCCAGACGCGGCACGTCGACCCCCTCGGAGACCATCCGCACCGCGACCAGCCACCGACTGGTGCCCACGGTGAATTCGCCGATCCTCTCCGATGATCCCGGGTCGTCGGAGAGCACCAGTGTCGGCGCTTCGCCGGTGATCGTCGTGAGCAGCGCGGCATAGGCACGGGCCGCGCTCTGGTCGGAGGCGATCACCATGCCGCCGGCATCCGGCATGCCGCCGTCGCGCAACTGAGTAAGGCGGGTGTCGGCCGCACTGATCACCGCGGGCATCCACTCGCCGTCGGGATCCAGCGCCGTCCGCCAGGCCCGCGCGGTCTGCTCGACGCTCAGTGGCTCGCCAAGACGCGCGGCGAACTCCTCGCCGGCGTTGTTGCGCCAACGCGCTTCCCCGGAATAGGCCAGGAAGATCACCGGTCGCACGACGCCGTCGAGCAGCGCATCGGTGTAGCCGTAGGTGTGGTCGGCCGTCGAGCGTGCCAGGCCCTGTTCGTCGGGGGAGTAGGTGACGAACGGGATGGCACTGTCGTCGCTGCGGAACGGTGTACCGGTCAGGCCCAGCCGCCGGGTCGCGTCGGAGAACGCCTCCCGGATGCCCTCACCCCAACTCTTGGCGTCTCCGCCGTGATGGATCTCATCGAAGATCACCAGTGTGCGGCGGTTCTCGGTACGCACCCGGTGGCGCATCGGGTGACTGGCCACCTGGGCGTAGGTGACGACGACTCCGTGGTAGTCCTCCGAGGTGGCGGCGTTGGAGTTGGAGAACTTCGGATCCAGTGCGATCCCCGCCGCCGAGCCTGCCGCCGC
>CAIWCQ010000473.1 GCA_903911165.1 uncultured Actinomycetes bacterium
GGCACGTAGCCGCGCATGAACGGCGCGATCACCCGGTAGCCAGCGGCCACCAGATGCGGGGCCAGCGCGCGAAATCCATAGGCGGTATCGGGAAATCCGTGTAGACACAACGCAATCGGGCCGTCGACGGGTCCCCAGCTGAGGGCTCGGAGGTGAACCTGTGGTGCGGGGACGTCAATCCATCTGGGCTCGGTCATCGATATCTCCTAGATCTGATCGAATCCGGCGATCAGCCAACGCCCGTCGACCCGTTCCATGGTCACCCGCACGCTGGAGTTGGTCTGGGTGGGCGACTCTTCGCCGACGGCCGTGGTCTGATCGACATAAACCAGCAGCACCGCGCGATCGACTGCGGCCGACACCACCGCCGCGGCGGGTACCCGCGCTGAGGCCGTGATGTCCTTCTGTATGGCGTTGGGCACCACCACCGTCGTGATGAGTTGCGAGTAGTCGTCCAGGAACCGTCCAGTGAGCCGTTCGCGGGCGGCGGTGGAAAGATCCTCCTCGGCGGTGTCCGGCCGGTAGCTGAGGATGGCGACGATCGACTCGCGCGCTACTTCCACGGCATCGCCACCAGCCTGCTCGGCACCGCTCCGCGCGGTGCCATCCCAGGCCAGCCAGGCCGACGCGACGATGAGCCCGGTCGCGATGACAGCCACCGCGAGGCGGCGCCGGAGAGTGGTCATCAGATGAATTCCACCGCAGCGACCTTGTAGGCGCCGTCCTCTTTGTCGATGCTCACCCTTGTCCGCCACACCTTGGGTTGCTGTTCAGGGGCGCCGCGGTTGGACGTCATGACTACCAGTGTCACCAAGACACGGCCTTGGTCGCCGTCGACAGTTTCCACGCCGGCTTCCGAGACTGTGCCGACGGACTTCGACTGCGCTTTGCGCGCGGCCGCCTTGAAAGACTCCGCGCGCAAAGCAAAGTCGTCGCGGAACAATCCGGTGGACGAATCCAGGATGCGCTGCACATCCTCATCCACCCGTTCGTAGTCGATGCTGGTCAAAGCCAACACGCCGTCCCGGCCGGCTTGGACCATCGCGGCCCGCAGATCCTCAGCCCGGCGGACTTCGAGGTCACGCCAGCCCAGCCAACCGGTGAGCGCGACAAGGACGGCGAGGGCCCCGAGCACCAGACGGTGCGGCCGCGATGCTGACGCGGGCCGATCCACCGGAAGCCTGTCGGCTCCGTCGGTCATAGCGGCTCCTCACTAGAGGTGCGGACCGGATCGCGCGCACCGGGCCAAAGGCTACCGGCCACGGCCGCGGGTAACGTGCGGCGCACACCTACATCAAGGAGGTCGCCGTGTCCGTCGGTCCGGCAGCCGTGGAGTTCCGCGGGGATGCGTCGTTGACACTGGTCGGCGACGAATGGAATCGGAGCCACGGCCCAGGTGGCCAACCCACGATCGTGATGCTGCACGGTGGTGGGCAGAATCGGTTCTCCTGGAAGAGCACCGGCCAGATATTGGCCGACCGTGGCTTTCACGTGATCGCACTCGACGCCCGCGGTCACGGCGACAGCGACCGTGCGCCGAACGCCGAATACACCGTCGATGCTTTCGCCCGCGATGCCGCAGCCGTCCTGGAGCAGATCGGCCGTCCGGTGGTGCTGATCGGTGCCAGCATGGGCGGCCTGACCGGAATCGTTGCCGCGCACCGGGCCGGGTCGGAAGTAGTGACCAAACTCGTCCTCGTCGACGTGGTGCCGCGTTTCGAAGGTGTGGGCACCCACCGAATCCGCGACTTCATGTCCCGCCACGTGCACGGCTTCGACAACCTGGATCAGGCCGCCGACGCGATCGCGGAATACCTGCCGCACCGCAGACGCCCGCGCAACCTCGACGGCCTGACAAAGAACCTGCGCCACCGCGACGGACGCTGGTACTGGCATTGGGATCCGGCCTTCGTCACCTCCGCCGGTGACGACCCATTCGCTGACGTCGAGCGACTCGAGCAACAGGCGATCGACCTTCAAATCCCGATCCTGTTGATCCGCGGGAAGCTGTCTGACGTCGTCAGCCCTGCAGGCGTCGAAGATTTTATGGCCAAGGTGCCAGGTGCGGAATTCGTCGAGCTATCCGACGCCGGGCACACCGCGGCCGGCGACGACAACGACGCTTTCAGTGACGCCGTGGTCTCTTTCGTCACCCGGTGACTGAGGTACCCATCACACGTTGAAGCGGAACTCCACCACGTCGCCGTCGTTCATCACGTAGTCCTTGCCCTCGATCCTGACCTTGCCGGCTGCCTTGGCTGCCGCCATGGATCCGGCAGTGGTCAAATCCTCGTAGGACACCACCTCGGCTTTGATGAACCCTTTTTCGAAATCGGTGTGGATCACCCCGGCTGCCTTCGGTGCGGTGTCGCCCTGCTGGATCACCCAGGCCCTGGCCTCCTTGGGTCCTGCGGTCAGATAGGTCTGCAGCTTCAGAGTGTGAAAACCGGCGCGCGCCAGCGAATCCAGGCCGCGCTCATGCTGACCGATCGACTCCAGAAGTTCGGCGGCGGACTCGTCATCGAGTTCCTGCAATTCGGATTCGATCTTGGCATCGAGGAAGACCGCGTCGGCGGGGGCAACCAGGGTCCGCAGTTCGGCGATCTTGGCCTCGTCGCCCAACACCGATTCGTCGGCGTTGAACACGTACAGGAACGGCTTGGTGGTCAACAGGTTCAGCTCGCGCAGCAGCGCCGAGTCGACCTTGGATCCCGCGGCGAACAATGTGGTGCCATCGTCGAGGAACGCCTGCGCCGCCACCGCCGCTTCGTGAACCGCTTTACGGTCCTTGTTGTTGCGCGCCTCCTTTTCCAACCGCGGGACCGCGCGCTCGAGAGTTTGCATGTCGGCGAGGATCAGTTCGGTTTCAATGACCTCGATATCGGATCGGGGGTCGACGTTGCCGTCGACGTGCACGACGTCGTCGTCATCGAAGACCCGGACGACCTGACAGATCGCGTCGCACTCGCGGATGTTGGCCAGGAACTTGTTGCCCAGGCCGGCGCCCTCCGAGGCGCCCTTGACGATGCCGGCGATGTCGACGAAGGTCACCGGTGCCGCGACGATGCGTTCGGATCCGAACATCTCAGCCAGCCGGGCCAGCCTGGCGTCGGGCAGCGCAACCACACCCTCATTGGGCTCGATGGTGGCGAAGGGGTAGTTGGCCGCCAGTACATTGTTGCGGGTCAGCGCATTGAACAAGGTCGATTTTCCGACGTTGGGCAGACCGACGATTCCCAGGCTCAAGCTCACAGGGTCAAGAGTCTAGGGGGATCGCCAAATCAGCACCCGGCCAGCGGCGCACCACAGACCGGCCGTGGGAACCGCGGCGACACGGGAATCGGCGCGGCGGGGTGTCTGCAGCGCCAGCCGGTACGGTCTAGTAGTGCCAGCCCAGCGGACGGTCGCAGCGGACCTGCGCTCCGCGTTCCCCCACCGTGCGGGGGTGCCATGGTGGGGTGCGGTGGTGATTGCGGTGAGCGCGACGCTGGCGGGTCTGGCGATTGAAGCCGGCTTCGGTCGCGAGGACCTCGGCATCGTGTTCGCGGTGTTCTACGCAGCGGGCTGCATCGGTGCGGCCCTGGCCGTCCGCCAGTCCAGCATCTTCACAGCTGTGGTCCAGCCGCCGTTACTGCTGTCCGTCGCGATTCCGCTGGCCTACTTCCTCTTCCATGGTTCGGAGTTCGGCGGGCTCAAGGACATTCTGATCACCTGCGGTTACCCCTTGATCGAGCGCTTCCCGCTGATGCTTTTCACGTCGGTCGCGGTGCTGCTGGTCGGGATGACCCGCTGGTTCCTCGCGATGTCGCCGCCGTCGGCGGTGTCGGCGGGTGCCACCGAGAACCCAAGGCCCGCCCGGTTCGCCGGGCTCTCGGCGACTCTGTCATCGGCGTTCGCGCGTTCCAGCGCTGTGCCCCGCGAAAACGCCGCTCGGCCGGACAGGCCGCGACACGGGGTCGACCGCTCAGCTGACGCCGGCCGGCCACGCCCGCCGCGCAGGCCGCCGGAACTCGCGCCGGAGCGGCCCCGTCAGGGCAGTCGGCGCCCGGTTGCCGCCCGCGACGACGTCGACGGCCCAGTTCCGCGGCGACGGGAGCCGGTCGGCCGTTCAGCCCGGGGCGCCGATCCGGCGATGGACCCGCCACGGCGTCGACCGCGTCCGATTCGTGAGCCCGGTCGCAGCCCTGAACCGCAACGGCGCGATCGAAGCTATGGCCGCGACGACCGCGGTTACCCGCCGAGGTCGGCACGCAATGGCCGGCTCGACCCCTCCGATGCTCCCCGGCGGTACCCGGTTCGCGACCCCTACCCACCCTCCGAGACCGTCAGACGGCGCGGGCGCGGCGACTCGGAGGGCACCCATCATCCGATTTCCCGGGTGCGCTACCGGGACTCCGGTCCGCCCGAAGCCGACGACTTCGACAGCTATCGCAACCGTTCCGGCCGCTAGCGCGTCACGACGCCGTTAGCGCGTCACGACTTCGCGCGGCGAATCTCCCGGGGCAGCGCGAAAACCAGGGTTTCGTTCGCCGTGGTCACCGTTTGCACTGTGCCGTAACCGAATTCGGCCAGCCGCTCAAGAACTCCGCGGACCAGAATCTCCGGCACCGAGGCACCTGAAGTCACCCCGACGGTGATGACCCCCTCGAGCCAGCCCACGTCGATATCCTCGGCGTAGTCGACTAGGTGCGAGGCGGCCGCACCCGCGCCGAGAGCAACCTCCACGAGTCGCACCGAGTTCGACGAGTTGCGGGACCCAACCACGATCACCAGGTCGCACTCCGGGGCCATCGCCTTGACCGCCACCTGGCGGTTCTGGGTGGCGTAGCAGATGTCATCGCTCGGCGGGTCCTGCAGCGTGGGGAACCGTTCGCGCAGCCGCGCCACGGTCTCCATGGTCTCGTCGACGCTGAGCGTGGTCTGCGACAGCCAGATGACCTTGCTCGCGTCGCGCACGGTGACGTTGTCGACCCCGTCGGGTCCGTCCACCAGTTGCACATGGTCGGGGGCCTCACCGGCGGTGCCGATGACCTCTTCGTGGCCCTCGTGGCCGATAAGGAGGATGTCGTAGTCCTCGCGGGCGAACCGCTTGGCCTCGTTGTGCACCTTGGTCACTAGTGGGCAGGTGGCGTCGATCACCGAAAGGTTGCGTTCAGCAGCCAACGCATGGACCGTCGGAGCCACGCCGTGGGCCGAGAAGACGACGGTCGCACCCTCGGGCACCTCGTCGGCCTCGTCGACAAAAACGGCGCCCGCGGCGGCCAGTGTCTCCACGACGTGCCGGTTGTGCACGATCTCGTGGCGCACGTATACCGGTGGCCCATGCTTTTCCAGGGCGCGTTCGACGGTCTCGACGGCACGGTCGACGCCGGCGCAGTAACCACGCGGTTCGGCCAGCAGAATGCGTTTGTTCCCGGACTGCTCGGGCCGGCCGGTGGTGCCGGGAATCCCCATATCGACGGTTGGCGGCATCCAATCAGCCTACGTTCTCCCCCGAGATCAGTGGCCGGTCGTACTCTGGTGCGCATGGCAACCGCACCGTACGGGGTCCGTCTGATCGTCGGCGCGGCCGTGACCGCCATCGAAGAGACCCTCAAGCTGCCCCAGACCATCGTGATGTACCCGATGACGCTGGCCAGCAACTTCGCCCAAATGGTCATGAAGGTTCAGCAGGATCTGGCGGATCTGGCGATCAAGGGTGACTCGGCCCTGGAGGGCCTGTTCCCACCGAAGGACGAACAACCCGAGTGGGCGACCTTCGATGAAGATTCCGCCGGCAAGGAGGGACACCGGGAGGGCGAACGCCGGTCCGAGGGGCGCTTCGCGCTGTACTCGGTGAGCGACGACGACTCTGCGGCCGAGCGGGCGGCCAAGCCGACCGCGAAGCCCAAACCCGCCAAAGCCGCGACGAAAACGGTGCGCAAGCCCCCGGTGAAGCCATCGGTCGATTTGCCCGCGATTGCGGTGGATCTTGACTACGAGTCGCTGACCCTCGCGCAACTGCGCGCCCGCATGACATCGCTGAGCGTGGCCGACCTCAAGGCACTGCTGGCGTACGAGGAGGCGGCCCGGGGTCGCGCCCCGTTCCAGACCCTGTTGGCCAACAGGATCACCCGCGCGACGGCCAAGTGACGAGTGCGCCCGCTCCCGGGAGCGCCGCGGAGAACCCGTTCCCGGTCCGCGCGGTTGCCATCCGGGTGGCCAGCTGGATAGAGCGACTCGGCGCCGTCTGGGTCGAGGGCCAGCTCACCGAGATCAGGGTGCGAAACACCACCGCCTACATGGTCTTGCGCGACCCAGCCGCCGATATGTCGCTGAACGTGAGCTGCAGCGCCGCACTGGTGCACACCGCGCCCGTGAAACTTGCCGAGGGCACCCAGGTAGTCGTGTGCGGTAAACCCCAGTTTTATACCGGCCGCGGGTCATTTTCGTTGCGGCTCAGCGAGATCCGCGCGGTCGGCCTGGGACAGCTGTTGGAACGGATCGAACGGCTCCGGAAGCTTCTTGATGCGGAAGGCCTGTTCGATCCGCGCCGCAAACGGGCGCTTCCGTTCTTACCGAATCTGATCGGGCTGATCACCGGACGTGGCGGGGCTGCCGAGCACGACGTCACAAGTGTGGCCGGCGCTCGCTGGCCGGGCGTACGCTTCGCGATCCGGAACACAGCGGTCCAGGGCTCGAGCGCGGTCGCGCAGATCGTCGAGGCGCTGTCCGCTCTCGACGCCGACCCGGAGGTGGACGTCATCATCATCGCCCGCGGCGGCGGCAGCGCCGAGGACCTTCTGCCGTTCTCCGACGAGACGCTGTGTCGGGCGATCGCCGCCTGCCGGACCCCGGTGGTCAGCGCGGTCGGGCACGAACCGGACAACCCCCTGTGCGACCTGGTCGCCGATGTGCGCGCAGCCACTCCGACCGACGCGGCCAAGAAGGTGGTGCCCGACGCGGTGGCCGAACTGATGCTGGTTTCCGAACTGCGGAGCCGCGGCGGCCGAGCGCTGCGCAACTGGGTTGGACGCGAGCTACAGGGGCTGAGGCAGTTGCGTAATCGGCCGGTGCTGGCCGACCCGATGCGGCTCGTCACCGATCGCACCACGGAGATCAACCGGGCCCGGGAAGCGGCGCGCCGCGATATCAGGCGTTCGGTGGCCGCGGAGTCAGACCGCGTCGGACATCTGGGTGCGCGGCTCAATACGCTGGGACCCGCCGCCACACTGGCCCGCGGATATGCCGTTGTGCAGCGAATTGACGGCGCTACCGACGGGTCGGCAACCGTGCTGCGCTCAGTCGCCGATGCACCGGCCGGCGCCCAGCTGCGGATCAGGGTTTCCAACGGTGCGCTCGGCGCCGTGAGCACCGGGCGGGAAGAGGGAACACCATGAGCGATAAACAACAATCGGTCACGCCGGTCAGCGAACTCGGCTACGAGCAGTGCCGCGACGAGCTGATCGAGGTGGTGCGGGTGCTTGAGCAGGGCGGCCTCGATCTCGACGCTTCACTCACGCTCTGGGAGCGCGGCGAGGAGCTTGCCAAGCGCTGCGAGGAACACCTGGCCGGGGCGCAGGCGAGGATCGAAGCGGCATTGGCGGCATCGGAGACAGAACAATCGTGAACTCAGTTCGTGATATTTCGGTGGCCCACACCCCATCGGGGGGCTACGGCGACCACAGTGTTGCGCCCTATGACCGAAAGTTTCCCGAACCAGTCCTGGCCGGCTGCGATGAGCCGCTCGCCGATGGCGCACCAGACCTGCGCGGGACATGGAGGGCATTCGAAGTCCGCGTCAACGGCGAACTCACCCCACCCGATGACGACTCCTTGGCAGGCAGACTGCGGAGACATACCGAACGAATTGAGCAGGCCGGTAGTCGGACCGTCATTACCGGCGGTGGTGTCATTCACGATTTCATGGCGTGCGATGGGACCGAGGAAAACGGAGTGCACGACGTGATGGCGCACGACTTCACCACACCGATTATTGTCGCTGCGTCCTACGAAGACCGCGCGCTTGTCCTTCGGCCCAAAGGTTTGCCGGGTATCGAAGTCCGGCGTTGGCTCGATGGCGATCAACTGGTGTGGGAATACGCCGCGGGTTGCACTGTTCGTCTCAATCGCGTCGACTGAGACGACCCGTGAGCGGGAACGGACCCGAATCAGACTCCACCGTTCCCGGTCGGGCAAGATGACAGCGGGCAAGATGACAGCGGGCAAGATGGCGTAGCGAACAATTTCCGCGGCGAAAGGGTCCTGATGGTCGACAGCCGCGTCGCCGTCGTCATAGGCGGTGCCTCCGGGATCGGCTGGGCAACCGCGAAGGTCCTCGCCGAGGAGGGCGCCCGGGTGACGATCGCCGACCGCAACACCGACGGCGCTGCCGGACGTGCCGCCGAACTCGGCGACCCGCACGCCTGGGCCGCGGTGGAAGTCACCGATGAGGACAGCGTCGCGGCCCTGTTCGACGGCGTAGTTGCTCGCGAGGGCGGCCTGCACGTGGTGGTCAACTGCGCCGGGTTCAGCGGCTTCGGCCTGATTACCGAACTCGACGCCGAGCAATTCCGTTCGGTGGTCGATGTCTGCCTTACCGGCGGCTTTCTGGTGATCAAGCACGCCGGCCGACACTTCTCCGCCGGTGCCGCGCTGGTTTCACTCACCTCGCTCAACGCCCGCCAGCCGGCGATCGGCATGAGCGCCTACTGCGCGGCCAAGGCCGGGCTGTCGATGCTGACCCAGGTCGCCGCTCTGGAACTCGGCCCACGCGGGGTGCGGGTCAATGCGGTGGCACCCGGGTTCGTGCACACCCCGCTGACTGAGGGCGCGGCACTGATACCCGGCGTCCTCGACGACTACGTCGACAACACCGCACTGGGCCGGGCCGGCACCGCCGAGGAGATCGCCGCCGCGGTGGCGTTCCTGTGCTCGCCGCAAGCCTCGTGGCTGACCGGGGAGATCCTCGATCTCAACGGCGGGGCGCACCTCAAGCGCTACCCGAATATCCAGCAGCATCTGGACAAGCTCATGGAGCAGTGACCCGGCCACGTTAGGGTGCAGCACTATGAAGACGGAGTTCACGCTCAGCCAGAAGCGGGCACTGGCGATCGCCACCGCGATCGCTTTGCTGTTCGGTGCCTACTTCCTGCGGCGTTATCTGATCCTTGTGGTGATTGCCGCCATCGTGGCGTATTTGTTCACCCCGGTCCACAATCGCCTGCGCGCCCGGTTCAGCGCCGGCCTGGCCACCACGCTGACCGTGCTGGCCGCGCTGGCCACCGTCGTCGTCCCGCTGAGCCTGCTCATCACCGTCGCCACATTTCAAGTTTCCCGAATGCTGGTCGGACTTGCGGATTGGGCGAAAACCGCTGACCTCAACGCGCTCGGCAATCGTGGCGTCGAACTGGTGAATCAGTTGCTGGGAAAGCTCCCCTTCGACACTCCCCCCATCACACCCGACTCGCTGCGCGCACCCGTAGTCACCGCCGCCCAGAACGTTGGCGAATGGCTGCTGCGCACACTGCAAGGTGCCGCCGGAGGCGCCATCGGCTTCATCACGGCGGCGATCATTTTTCTTTACGTGCTGATTTCACTGCTGTCCAACCGGGCCGAAGTACTCATGCTCATTCGCCGCCTCAACCCCCTCGGCATGGAGGTGACCGACCTGTATCTGGCCAAGATGGGCGCCATGGTTCGCGGTGCCGTACGAGGTCAGTTCATCATCGCGGTAATTCAGGGCATGCTCGGCGCGATTTCTATCTACATCGCCGGCTTCCACGACGCGTTCTTCATCATCGCGATCTTCCTCATCGCACTGTCCCTCATTCCTCTCGGCAGCGGAATCGTCACCATTCCATTCGGGATCGGCATGATGATCTTCGGCAACATCGCCGGCGGCGCCTTCGTGGTGCTGTTCCACCTGATCGGCATCACCAATGTCGATAACTTCCTGCGGCCGATCCTGGTGCCGAAGGAGGCAAAGCTGGACTCGGCGTTGATGCTGTTGTCGGTATTCTCCGGAATCGCGATGTTCGGGTTCTTCGGTATCGTGCTCGGCCCGGTGCTGATGATCATGATCGTCACCACGATCTCGGTGTATCTGGAGGTCTACAAGGGCGTCGAGATGGACGCTGAGCCACCGCCTGAGGAGAAGAAACACCGAAAGTGGTTCAAGCGCAAGAAGGTAGTCGCCCCGCCGGCCGCGGACGAGCCAGTTGTGCCCGTCGTCGTGACCGCGCCTAGCCCAACCGCTCTTTGAGAAATTCCACCACTCGCTTGCGTGCCGCGTAGGCAGGGTTCCCGGGCGTCTCGCGCACCTCCAGGGTGAGCACCGAGTGGGCCATCCGGCCGAAACCGCCCGGGTTGCCCTTGGCTGAGTCGAGTTCGATAACCTCGAACGCGTCGCCCAACCGGTCCTTGAGGGTCCTGAACCGCTCGGCCGGCACCAGGGGGTCTCCGCTGAACCGCAGACCCAGAGCGCACAGGCCTTCGTCGGCGGCGCGCTTCTCGATGATCTTGAGTTCGGCATCGGTGACACCGGAATCGGCGCGCTGTCGGGGTGTCAGCGGCATCGGCAACGAGGGCTGACTCATGACCGGCGCCAGCACGCTGTCGTCGACAGCCGCAGCCAGAGCGAATCCACCCGAGAAGCACTGACCGATCACACCGACGCCGCGGCCGGGGGTCTTGGCGTTGAGGTCACGGGCCAACGCGCGAAGGTAGTGGCTGATCGGTCGATCCTTGTTGGTCGCGAAGGCGGCGAACTCCTTTGCGACGCAACCGCGAGCGATGACACCGAGCGCACCGGCCCGAACGGCCGGAGCCCCGGGCGTGCCGTACAGCGACGGAATGACCACGGTGAAGCCGTTGTCTACCAGGTGATTTCCCAGCGCGAGCACGCCCGGATGGATGCCGGGCATCTCGGGGATCAGCACGACTCCCGGACCTGCACCCTTACGGTAAACGTCATAGGTGAATCCGGCCGCGCTGAATGGCTCGCGCATCCAGCCGGTGAGATCTGCTTCGGGTGCGGTCACAGCGGTTCCTATCGGTTGGGAGTAAGCGGCGTCTGGGTTTGGGTTGCGCTCGCCAGGGTTCGGAAGTCGTCGGTGAAACCAGCGCCGGTAATCGCGAGCTGCACCGGCCGTCCGGTCGCGCTCAAACGGGTGGTCCAGACCGGCTCGGTGCCCTCACCGCCCTGATAGACAACCCATTTCACGCCATCGACATCCTGCACGCCGCTCGGGTAGACCGAATTGTGTATCGACTGAACCAGTGTGGTCTCGTCGGCGTCACTCTGGGAGAGGCTGACGTACATCTTCGACGGCGCGATGTAGCCGACCCGGGCGACGACGGCGCGTTGCCGCTCGCCGGTTCCCGGATCGGTCCGCCCGGCTTCGATTCCGGTGCGGGTCCCGGAGTTCGATTGCCAGCCCGCCGGCAAGGCGGGTAGCCGGATCGGGAAGTTCAATGCATTCGCGTCATCCTGCAGTGCCGCCGCCGCATCGTAGGTCGGGATAGCGCCGTCGGCCGGACCGTTGGGCCGAAACGAGCACATCCCCACCAGTCCGGCCAGCACGACGCAGGCCAGCACCAATGGCGCCAGCGACCAGAACATGTCGCGGCCGTCCTGCAGGAGCCTGGGCTTGGCGGGTTTCGGAGCCGGGCCGCCGGCGACATCAAACCCCGGAGCCGGGCCGCCGGCGACATCAAACTCCGGAGCCGGTCCGGGGTCAGAGATCTCTGGTTCCGACTGCGGCGGGTTCGTCACGGGTTCCAGTATCCCAGGTCTGGACGAATGACGTGGTTCTGGGACAATCTGCGGATGCCACAAGCCCGCCGCCGCGAAGCCCCCGACCGCAACCTTGCCCTAGAACTGGTTCGGGTGACCGAGGCCGGCGCCATGGCCGCCGGACGCTGGGTCGGCCGCGGTGACAAAGAGGGTGGGGACGGCGCCGCGGTCGACGCGATGCGACAGTTGGTCAATACGGTGTCGATGCGCGGGGTGGTGGTCATCGGCGAGGGCGAGAAGGACAACGCCCCGATGCTGTACAACGGCGAGGAGGTCGGTAACGGAGACGGGCCGGCCTGCGATTTCGCCGTCGACCCGGTCGACGGCACCACGTTGATGAGCAAGGGTATGCCGAATGCGATCTCCGTACTGGCGGTGGCCGAACGGGGCGCGATGTTCGATCCGTCGGCCGTGTTCTACATGAACAAGATCGCCGTCGGCCCCGATGCCGTCGACGCCATCGATATCACCGCGCCGATCGGCGAGAACGTTCGTCGTGTCGCGAAGGCTAAGAATTCCAGCGTCGGGGACCTGACGGTGTGCATCCTTGACCGGCCCCGCCACCAGCAGTTGATCGCCGACGTCCGTGCGGCCGGGGCTCGCATCCGGCTGATCACCGACGGTGACGTCGCCGGAGCGATCTCGGCCTGTAGGCCGGACTCGGGCACCGACATGCTCGCCGGCATCGGCGGCACTCCCGAGGGAATCATCACCGCGGCGGCCATCCGCTGCATGGGTGGCGCGATCCAGGCTCAACTCGCGCCGACCGACGAGGTCGAACGACGCAAGGCTATCGACCGCGGCCACGACCTGAATCGGGTGCTGGACACCAACGACCTGGTTTCCGGTGAGAACGTCTTCTTCTGCGCCACCGGAGTCACCGACGGGGATCTACTCAAGGGCGTCCGTTTCTTCGGTGGCGGATGCACCACCCAGTCGATCGTCATGCGCTCCAAGTCCGGCACCGTTCGGACCATCGATTCCTTCCACCGGCTATCGAAACTCAGCGAGTACTCCGCAGTCGACTTCACCGGCGACGCCGCCGCCCCCCACCCGCTTCCCTAGATACCGACTCCCCCGATACCCAACTCCCCCGAGACCCGACTCCCCCGCACCGATCGAACAACAGCAAGGAAGATATGACCATCGAAGGCGAGTACCGCATTGAGCACGACACCATGGGCGAGGTCCGGGTTCCGGTCAACGCTCTATGGCGGGCTCAGACCCAGCGGGCCGTGGAGAACTTCCCGATCTCCTTCCGCGGACTGGATCGCAACCAGGTCCGGGCGATGGCCCTGCTGAAAGCGGCCTGCGCGCAGGTGAACAAGGATCTCGGCCTGCTGGCCGCCGAGAAGGCCGACGCCATCATCGCCGCTGCGGGAGAGATCGCCGACGGTAAACACGATGATCACTTCCCCATCGACGTGTTCCAGACCGGTTCGGGAACTAGTTCGAACATGAACGCCAACGAGGTCATCGCTTCGATCTGCGCACGCGACGGCGTCGAGGTGCACCCCAACGACGACGTCAACATGTCGCAGTCCTCCAACGACACATTCCCGACCTCGACACATATCGCCGCCACCGAAGCCGCTGTGCGTCAACTGATTCCAGCGCTGGAGGTGCTACACGATTCGCTGGCGGTCAAGGCCACCCAGTGGCGCACCGTCGTCAAATCAGGCCGTACGCACTTAATGGATGCCGTTCCGGTCACCCTCGGCCAGGAGTTCGGCGGCTACGCGCGCCAGATCGAGGCCGGTATAGAGAGGGTACGTGGGTCACTTCCCCGCCTTGGCGAACTCGCCATCGGCGGCACCGCCGTCGGCACCGGCCTGAACGCGCCCGACGGGTTCGGCGCCAAGGTGGTCGACGTACTCATCGCCCAGACCGGGTTGGCCGAGTTACGCACGGCGAGAAATTCTTTCGAGGCCCAGGCCGCTCGGGACGGACTGGTCGAGGCATCCGGTGCACTCAAGACCATCGCGGTGTCACTGACAAAGATCGCCAACGACATCCGGTGGATGGGATCGGGTCCATTGACCGGTCTGGGCGAACTGCATCTACCCGATCTACAGCCGGGTTCGTCGATCATGCCGGGCAAGGTGAACCCGGTGATCCCTGAGGCGGTGACCCAGGTGGCGGCTCAGGTGATCGGCAACGACGCCGCCATCACCGTGGGCGGGATGTCGGGTGCGTTCGAACTCAACGTCTACATCCCGATGATGGCGCGCAACTTATTGGAGTCGTTCACCCTGCTGGCCAACGTTTCCCGGCTGTTCGCGCAGCGCTGCATCGACGGCCTGGTGGCCGACGAGGACCGGCTACGCCGCCTCGCCGAGTCTTCCCCGTCGATCGTGACCCCGTTGAACTCGGCTATCGGTTACGAGGAGGCGGCGGCGGTGGCCAAGGAGGCCCTCAAGGGCCGCAAGACGATTCGGCAAACCGTCATCGATCGTGGCCTGATCGGCGAGAAACTCTCTGAGGAGGAGATGGATCGCCGCCTCGATGTGCTGGCAATGGCGAAGGTCCGCGACGAGGGCTAATCACCGGTCGCCTTTGGTGCAACTGCGGGCCCCCTGGCTGAGAGCCACCGGATGCCCGGCCTCGCGGTCACGCTGTGCAGCACCATGCTCAGTGTCACGGTCACGACCACGGCCTGGGCGATGACGTCCTCGTGTTGGATCTCACCGCTGTTGATGACGAGCAGGCCGAGCACCAGCGTTCCGATTCCACGCAGGCCGAACCAACCGACGAACGCGCGCTCGCGGAGGGCCAGATCCGTGCGCAGGAGTGCGATCCACACCGCGACCATCCGGACCGCAAAGACGGCGATCAGGACGAACACGACCACTCGCCAACTCACCTGCCGCCAACCATCGATCAGGGCGAAGGCGCCGAACATGGCGAAAACCAGCAACTCCAGAAGCTGTGAAGCCGCGTCGGAGAACTGATTGGGCACCGCTGCGCCGACGTTTCCGTCAGGGTCGGCGGCCGCACCGCGGATCGTGACTGACGCGAACGCCAGTCCGCCGGTGAAAGCGGTCACAAAACCACTCGCGTGGACAACCTCGCCGAGTTCGAAGCAGACCAGAGCAATGGCGAGCGTGGCCAGTTGCGCCCAGATATCACTGATCCAGCCTCGCCGTCGCGACCACACCATGAGCAGACCACCAACCAGCCCGGTCGCGGCGCCCATGAGGACAGAGACGACTTCGGTGCGAAAGGCGAACCACGCCCAATGGCCCGGGTCAGGGTCAACCCGGGCCGAGGCCAGCGCCACTGCCGCCAACAGCGCGCCCAAGGCGATCCCGTCGGAGAACCCGCTCTCGACGGAGAGGGCGTGACGAATCTGCGCCGGAATCCGAACATCCTCCAGGAGTGCCTCGATCAAGGCGACTTCGGTCGGCGCGATGATCGCGGCGAGACACACCGCCTCCCACCATGGCAGGACGGGCAGCAGCAGAGCGGCGGTCAGCGCCCCGAGCACCAACGTGACCGGTAATCCGATGACGATCAACCGAAAACTCAGCAGCCCGCGACGCAGGACGCGACTGAGATCAAGTCGGGAAGCCTGGACGAAGAGGATTACCGTCAGCGCGAGTTGGGCCAGCGTGGTGTAGCCCTCGGTACCCGGCCCGGCGTCAAGCACATTCAGTCCGAACGGGCCCAGCGCCATGCCCAGCAGCATGAAGATCAGGGCCGGCGCGACATACCAGCTCCGGATAAGGCCTGACACCAGCGCATAGCAGAAGACCAGTGCGATGAGGACGAGTGCGGTCTGGCTGTGCATCGCGTTGACGGGAGCGACTACGCGCCGTTGGTGGGACCGCCCGAGTTCGCACCCGGGATGTCGGTGATCGGAAAGTTCGGCATCGGCGGCGGGGACGAGGTGGCCGGCAGCGCGGGAATGTCCTCGGCCGCAATGTCGGTGAGCGCATTGGCCGGTGGGCCGTTCTCCCGGCCGCCGTAGAGGCTGCCCGGTGCGCGTGGACCGAGCAGTTGGCTGACCGTCACCAGGTGGTAGCCGTTGGCCTTGAGCACCGGGATGAATTGGGCCACCAGGTCCACGGTCGAGGAGTAGCTGTCGTGAAAAAGCACCACCGAGCCGGGTTTGATCTGGGTCATCAGCACGTCACGGGTGGCGGCGGTGTCGGAATCGTTGATCCAATCAAACGGGATGACATCCCAATTGATTCCGGCGAGCCCGTCTTGGGCAGCCACCGCGTTAACGGCGTCATTGGTCAACCCGCCGGGCGGACGCCACAGCGTCGGGGTCGATCCGGTGGCGGCGCGGATCGCATCGTTGGCCTTTGCGAATTGATCCGGCACATACTCGGCCCCGATGGTCGTCATGTTGGGGTGTTCCCAGGTGTGGTTGCCGATCTCCATGCCCGCCTCGGCGACCCGAGCGGCACCGTCCGGATTGGCCGCCACCTTGTTTCCGATCATGAAGAACGTCGCTTTGGCATCGGACTGCTGCAGCACGTCCACCAACCGGTCGGTGTAGGGGGTCGGTCCGTCGTCGAAGGTCAGGGCAACGCACTTCACTGTTGCGCAGTCGATCGGCGCACGGGTGTCGGATCCTGTGGTGTCGGATCCTGTGGTGTCGAATCCTGGGGCGCAACCGCTCAACAGCAGGGCTGCGGCAACGAGCAGGCAACGCAGCACGACGTGAGTTTACGGCAGCGCGTCCGGAGTTATCTCCTCAAGCATCTCGGTGACCAGAGCGGCGATCGGAGACCGCTCGCTGCGGGTAAGGGTGATGTGACCGAACAGCGGGTGACCCTTGAGTTTCTCGATGACCGCAGCCACCCCGTCGTGGCGGCCGACGCGCAGATTGTCCCGTTGGGCGACGTCGTGGGTCAGTACCACCCGCGAGCCCGCACCCAACCGGGAGAGCACGGTCAGCAGCACGTTTCGCTCCAACGACTGTGCCTCGTCGACGATGACGAACGAATCGTGCAGCGAGCGGCCGCGAATGTGCGTCAGTGGCAGCACCTCCAGCATGCCGCGGGAGAGCACCTCCTCAAGCACCGCGGGGCTGGCGAGGCCCTCGAGGGTGTCGAACACCGCCTGCGCCCACGGGCCCATCTTCTCGCTCTCACTGCCCGGCAGGTAACCCAATTCCTGGCCGCCGACGGCATAGAGCGGGCGGAACACCACGACTTTGCGCTGGGTGCGCCGCTCCAGCACCGCCTCTAGGCCCGCGCACAGCGCGAGCGCCGACTTTCCGGTGCCGGCTTTACCTCCGAGAGAGACGATGCCGACCGACTCATCAAGCAGGAGGTCCAGGGCGACGCGCTGTTCGGCGGAACGGCCGCGCAGCCCGAACACCTCACGATCGCCGCGCACCAACTGAACGCGCTTGTCTGCGTTTACCCGGCCCAGGGCATGCGATGTGCCGCCGAGTAGTCGGATACCGGTGTGGCAGGGCAGGTTTCGGGCGCTGGCAAGGTCGATCTCGCCGTCGGTGAACAGCGAGTCAATCTCGCTCGAGGTGACGTCAAGTTCGGTCATGCCGGTCCAGCCGGAGGTGATCACGTCCTGGGCGTGGTACTCGTCCGCGGGCAGGCCCACCGCGCCGGCCTTCACCCGTAGTGGAATGTCCTTGCTGACTAACGTCACCCGCTTGCCTTCGGCGGCCAGGTTCGCCGCGCAGGTCAGAATGCGGGCGTCGTTGGTGTCGGTGCGGAAACCGGCGGGCAAGACCGTCGGGTCACTGTGATTGAGTTCGACGTGCAGGGTGCCACCCTGGGTGCCGATCGGGATCGGCTGATCGAGCCGGCCGTGTTCGAGCCGGAGATCGTCGAAGAGTCGCAGCGCCTGGCGGGCGAACCAGCCGAGTTCATGGTGGTGGCGTTTGGCCTCGAGTTCGCTGATGACCACCAGCGGAACGACCACCTCGTGTTCGGCGAACCGCGTACACGCCCAGGGATCGGATAGCAGGACTGAAGTGTCGAGCACATACGTCCTGGTGGGCGAGTGCGGATCGGTCACAGGCGCTCCTTTGGGCTCAACGGCCATCGAGGCCGACGCTACCCCCGCGCGTCGGCGCGATGTTGCGCGGCGCGCCGCCAGCGGATTAAGCGCGGGCGAATTTTTCGAGTTGCGGCTCGGAGGCTAGGCCCCAGCCACGGATGGCGTCGGAGACCACCGTGCGTGCCGCGTCACGGTCGAAAATGCCCGCCTCGGCGATGACCCGCAGCTTGTCCGCATACTCGATGATGTCGCCGCCGACCACCCCGAAGCCGGCGGACCGACGACGGATCGCCCCGATGACCTGATCACGGTGGCTCTCGAGGCAGTGTGCGACCAGGTTGCCGAAGAACTCCGCGTGGCGTTCTTCGTCCGTGGCGATGCGGTTGACCAGACGCGCGAGCACCGGTTCGGTGATCATGGCTTCGAGGTTGCGCAGATACACCGCGTGCGCGCGTTCGTAGAGCGCCATGAACGTCAGGGTCTCGATCTGGCTGTACGCATCGGCACGGTAGCCGCGCATCACGTGGGCGACCCGGACGTCCTCGTCGGCGACCGGGTCAAAGTTGCGGGTGACGACCAGGTAATCGCGGAGCGCGATGGCGTGCAGGTTCTCCTCAGCGGTCCAGCGGCCCAGCCAGCGACCCCACTTGTCGGCCAGGATGAAGTGTTCAACGAGTTCGCGGTGGTAGCCGGCGAGGTTGTCCTTGGTGATGAGCATCACCTCGAGGGCAGCCACCACCTCCCCGGGCAGGGTCACCTGCGAGGGATTCCAGTCCCGCCCACCCAGGAAGGCGAAGTTTTCACCTTGGTCGAAGGGGACGTAATCGTGGGCGTACCACTCATCAGCGGTGTCCAGGTGTCGCGCCAGGTTATCGGCCACGACCGGCTCAAGTTCCAGGGTCAGTGCGTTCGCGACAGGTGCCTGTGCCATGCGGTAACTGTAACCGATGTTAACGGCTGCCGAAGAGGCGCCCGCCCGGCGTTTCGCCCCTCTAGAGAGTCAGGCCCGGGTACAGCGGGTTGGCCGCCAGGAGCTCGGCGCCGGCGGCACGAGCCCAGTCGGCCGTACTGTCCACCAGCGCGTACTTTGCTTTGGACGTTCCCTCCGGTCGGGTGTTGGCGAGCACCTCGACCACCAACTCGGCGACCCGATCGAATTCGGCCGGCCCGAAGCCGCGGGTGGTCAGCGCGGGCGTTCCAAACCGGATTCCGCTGGTGTACCAGGCGCCGTTGGGGTCGGCCGGGATCGAGTTGCGGTTGGTGACGATGCCCGCATCCAGCAGCGCCGATTCGGCCTGGCGGCCGGTCAGTCCATAGGACTGCACATCGAGCAGCACGATGTGGTTGTCGGTGCCGCCGGTGACCAGTTGTGCGCCGCGGCGCATCAGCCCGTCGGCGAAGGCCTTGGCATTATCGGCCACCCGCTGGGCGTAAGCGCGGAACGCGGGCTGGCGGGCTTCCGCGAAGGCGACCGCCTTGGCGGCCATCACGTGCGACAGCGGCCCGCCGAGCACCATCGGGCAGCCCTTGTCGACGGCATCGGAGTACTCGGCGGTGGCCAGCACCAGTCCGCCACGGGGCCCGCGCAGCGATTTATGCGTGGTGGTGGTGACGACGTGTGCGTGCGGCACTGGGTCCTCGTCGCCGCTGAACACCTTGCCGGCCACCAGGCCGGAGAAATGCGCCATGTCGACCATCAGGGTGGCGCCCACCTCGTCGGCGATCTCCCTCATGGTGGCGAAGTTGACCCGCCGCGGGTAGGCCGAATAGCCGGCGACCAGAATCAGTGGTTTGAACTCGCGGACGGCGGCGGCGACGGCGTCGTAGTCAAGTAGCCCGGTCCCCGGGTCGATGCCATAGCTGCGCTGGTGGAACATTTTTCCGGAGATGTTCGGCCGGAACCCGTGGGTGAGGTGGCCACCGGCATCCAGGGACATCCCCATCAGCCGCTGGCTGCCGAGCTTCGCGCGGAGTCGTTCCCACTCCGCCTCGGAGAGGTCGTTGACGTTGCGCACGCCCAGCTCGCCCAGCGCGGGGGCCTCGATCCGGGTGGCCAGGA
>CAIWCQ010000474.1 GCA_903911165.1 uncultured Actinomycetes bacterium
CGCAGGCACCGGAGTTGCCGGCGCCGATTCGGCGGCTTCCACCGCCGAGCCCCCAAGCGCCGCCGACTCGGCCACGAATTCCCAAGCAACGAACTCACCAGCGACCCAGACCACAGCGACCCAGACCCCAGCGACTCGGCCCGATCCGGCGCGTCGCGGCCCCCGGCCGAATCAGCCCGCCCGCCGATCGGCGACTCAAAAGACCCGCGACGCCGTTGATCCGCCGACCAACTCGCGCCCCGCGGCGGTCGCGGCACCGATTCGGACCATTGCCGCACCACGCCGGGCCGCGCGACTGCCAGAACCGGACCGCAGCATCGACCCGGCCAGCGGCCCCGTTGGCGACAACCCGATCGAGTCGCCGGTGTCGTGGATGGCGGCGGCGGCCGCATCGCGAACGTTGGGCAGCCCCCGGGCAGCGGCAGTGCAGGCGATCTCACCCTCGACGCCACAGCCACTCAGCCCGGCCGGCCCCAAGGCCGTCGCCGCCGCCCAGCAGCCGACCGACCCGTTCAGCGCCCTCTTCTCCGGCCTTGCCGCAGCTTTCTTCAACCAGACCCCGACGCTTCGCCCGGGCCAGTCCGGGCCGAGCACCAACGGTGTCGTCAGCGGCAACCTCAACGCCGTGGATCCGGACAGCCCGGCGCTGCGGTTCACCATCACCGGTAAGCCGACCCGCGGCAGCGCCACGGTCAACCAGGACGGAACCTTCTCCTATCTCGCGGACCCGTCTGTCGCCGCAACCGGCACCACGGACACGTTTCGGGTCACGGTCAGCGACGCCGCCAGCGGATTCCAGCTTCACGGCATCGGCGGTTTGATCAATCTGTTGAGCTTTGGCCTGATCGGCCAACCCGGCGACTCCAGCACCAGCACCGTGACCGTCACCGTCACGCCGTTCAACAATCTGCCCACCGGCTATGCGATCGTCGGTCGCCCCGATCCGGTCACCGGGGTGGTGCGTGGGAACGTCGTCGGCAGCGACGCGGACGCTGATCGACTAACCTACAGCGGTTCAGCTATCACCGGTAAGGGTGCCGTAATCGTCACTGCTGCAGGTGATTTCACTTATACTCCGACTAGTCAGGCGCTTGAGAACGCTGCGGTGCCCACCGCCACCGCCGCCGATAGACAGGACAGCTTCGACGTCGCCATCGACGATGGTCGTGGCGGAATGGTTGCGGTCGCAGTCACCGTCCCGGTCGGCATGACCGACATCCTCTCGACGTTCTGCGGCTGCACACTGATGCCCGCGGACACCGTGTTCCACGCCGACGTGCGGAACCTGCCGGTACTGGCCAAGTCCGGCACCTGGCTGTCTGTGCTCGGCGCCGACCGGGGCGCGACACTGCGCGCCACCTGGGGCGGCGAGCCCTGGATGGGCAGCATTGGCGGCATGCCGGTGAACGTCGTCAGCGCGTCGCAGCGGACCGAACGGGTGATCTTCAATCGCGGACTGTCCACCAGCGGTCCGAGCATCGATGACCGGCCGTACGCAATCCCGGACTACCCGATCGTGGAGGGCATGGGTTCGGCGGGTGCGGGCACGGTGCCGGCCTGGGACCGCCACCTGCTGGTATTCCAGGAGGGAACCTGCATCTCACAAGAGCTCTACAACGTCGCCAACGGAGTCGAACTGCCCGCCAGTGGCATTGGCGACGCCCTTGCCAACGGCATCTACGCCAGCCAGTACGGTTCGGCGTGGATCGCCGAGGCCGGCGTGCGCTACGACATGAGCGATCCGTTGTATCCGAGCATCGGCGCGGCCAACGCCTCCCGCCTGCCCTACCTGCCGCTGATCCTGCGTCCCGACGATCTTGAGCGCGGCCATATCGACCACATGCTCGGCATCGTGATCGCCAAGGACCGCGGCACCGGCTACACCTGGCCCGCCCGCGCCGGTGATGGCACCGGAACCAATCCCGACGGCGTGCCGATGGGCACCGTGTTACGACTGCGCGCCGACTTCGATATGACGGGTTACTCGCCGGCGACCCAGGTCATCCTGCGCGCACTGCAGGACCACGGCGCCGTCATCTATGACTCGGGCAACCGAGGCGAGGACGGCGCGCGAGTGCTCGGCATGAGTAACGGCTGGACCGGCACCGACCACATCACCGCTCAGCGCGAACTTGAGCGCGTCCCCCTGACCGCGTTCGACGCGGTCGACGTGATGAGCCTGGCTCTGGACCCGACGGCCGGTTGGATGATCCGCTCGACGGTGATCTGACTCAGATCCAGCCGCGGCGCCGGAACATCACGTAGAGCACGACCGAGGTGATCACACTGAGCAGAGCGCTGGTCACCACACCGGAGACCTGGCTGAAGCCCGGATAGGGGATGTTCTGGCCGTACCACCCGGTGACCAGGGTGGGCACAGCGATGATCGCCGCCCACCCGGTGAGCTTCTTGACCACGATATTGAGCCGGGCGTCCTGCAGCGACAGGTTGGTCTCGAACACCGTGGTGATCATGTCGCGCAATGACTCGGTCCACTCCGCGGCGCGGATGACGTTGTCATACAGATCGTCGTACCACCCATCGCGTTCAACCGTGTCGCTGCGCCGGATGACGTTGACCACCTCGCGCATCGGCAGCACGATGCGCCGCAACTCGACGAGTTCCTTGCGCAGCCGGTAGGTATTGCGTTGGATCGTTCGGTTTGAGCCAGTGTCGTCGAACAGCCCGTCTTCCAGTGACTCGATGGCGTCGTCGAGTTGCTGAATGGTGTCGAACTGCTCATCCACCACCACGTCGAGTAGCTCGTGCAGCAATGCCGGGCTGCCCTGACGAAGCAGATCAGAGTTGTCATCCCATCGCCGAACCACTTCATCGATGTCGAAAACCGGTTGCGACGGCTCATCTTCGTGCCGCACGGTCACCACTGCGGTCGGCAGGACAAAGATCGAGATTCGGGCGGTCAGTAGCCTGGACTCGATATCGCCGGGAACGATCGGGGCCACGCCGGTGGCGTAGACGGTCAGGAAAGTGTGATTGGCATATCGGGTCGCCTTGGTTCGCAACCCGTCGACGTCCTTGACGGCACGTTCGTCGAGTCCCAGTTCGACGGCAAGTTCGGTGAGCCGGGCCGGCTCCGGGTTGCAGAGATCCACCCAGACCAGCGCACCCTGCGCACTGAGGTTCTTGGCGACGTCAGCCAGCGGAAAGTTCTCAGCCTTGAGTGCGCCGTGTGACCACAGCCGGGTGCGGACCGCGCCTGACGGCGTCACCGAGCCCGTGATCGGTTACTCGCTGGTGTGGACGATCAGCACATCGCTCTTGGCGCGGCGCGCCACATTCGCCGGCACCGATCCGAGCAGCCGTCCGGCGATCGTGTTAAGACCGACGTTGCCGACCACGAGAACATCCGCTCCGACCTCGTTGACCAGAGCGAGCAAAGCATCGACCGGTGCGCCTTCAATGGCGCGTTCCTCGACGGCGGTCGCACCGGCGGCGGTGGCCCTGTCCCGGGCGTCGTGGAGGAGTTCGTAGACCGGGGCGGTACCGGCCATCTTGTAGCCCTCGTCCTTGAGCAGATCGGCCGCGCGGGTGTCCTCCGGCGACGCGAGATACGCCGATGCCACGATCACCTTCGCGTCGGGTCCCGACGCCAGTTGACCGGCCCGGTCGACCGCTCGTAGCGATGAATCGGAACCATCCGTTCCGACTACCACGGTCTTATAGCCGCCCATTTGTGCCCTCCACTGATCGATTTAAGCCCATAGGTTCGATTTAAGCCCATAGATGTAAGCGCACCCTAGTTTTCAGCGCCCCGTAGATCTTAAGCGCCAGTGGGCAACAGTAGCCCCTCGGCAGGTCAGCGGGGGCGCAATTCGCCGACGTCAGCCTCCTCCGGTACCGCCCACCTGAGCCGGCACCGATCGCGGCACTTCGAGACCATTTTCCCGGACGATTATCGGGTCGCCAACTTTAACTGTGTCGAAGTACCACTCGGCGTCCTCGGGACTCAGGCTGATGCAGCCGTGGCTGACGTTGTCGTGGCCGAGCGAGTTGACCGCCCAGGGCGCGCCGTGGACGAAGAGTCCGCGCCGGGTGAATCGGACGGCGTGTTCCACCTTGAGAAGGTAGCCGTCGGGGCTGTGCACCGGAATGCCGACGGTGCTCGAGTCCATCGTCACCCCGGTCTCCTTGGCGAGAACGGTGTAGATACCGACCGGTGTTGGGTACTTGGGCCTGCCCATCGAGGCCGGAAACACCCCCGCTTCACCCCAGCGGGGTCGGTGGTGCGGGGCCGGCAACGCCGACGATGGTCCCGCACCGACGCCGTCGATCGTGACGGTGAAGGTGTGATCGGAGATATTGGCAACACCGATGACTGCGGGGCCCGTTTTGATGTTCGTCGGCCGACCGCCCACCGACAGCGCCACGGTGCTGTGCGCAGGCCAGAATTCGTCGGCCACCCACTGCACCGTCCGGTTGTCGATCCACTCGAACTTCCCCGTCACCAGCTTCCCCGTCAGGGGGACCGACGAGGAGATATCGAGGGCACGCTCGGCCGCGGCCCGGTCGGAGACCCGGTCAGCGAATGTCACCACGAGAGGGTGCGCCACACCGACGATCTCGCCCGGTCTCGGTGCGACCGACGCGATGGTGAAACCGGAAAGCCGGTTCGCCTGATTCGCCGCGGCGGTGCCCACGCCGGCTGGTCCCGCGACGACGCTCGCGGCGAGTCCGACTACCACCAGCAGGAGCCGGATAACGGTCCGCATCGTGCCTCAGCTCGCCGCCGGGCCGGGTGCGATGGGCTGACCGGGAGCCGGGGCGCCGGCCGGGGCGGAACCCGTAGACGCGCCCTTGCCGCCGGCCATGTCGATGATCGGGGCGCCAACCGGTAGTGGGGCGCCCAACGGCAGCGGGGCGCCCAACGGCACCGCACCCGCACCCACCGGAACCGGCGGCACACCCACTGGAACCGGCGGCACACCCACCGGAACCGGCGGCACACCGAACGGAACCGGCGGTACAGCCACCGGAACCGGAACCGCTGCCGCACCCAGGGGCAACGGCCCGGGCAGGGCCATCGGAATACCGGCCATGTCAGCGACGGGAGCGCAGAAGCCTGCGGCCGGGTCAGTGCCGGCAGCGTCCTGGATGCACTCGTACCCGCCGGTTTTCAGCGGTGCGGCCGCCGCGTCCGGGCTCAATGCCAGGGCGGCCGCGAACAAACCGGTGCCCACTAGTGCCGTGCCCGCTAGTGCCGTGCCCGCTAGTGCCGTGCCCGCTAGTGCCTTGCTAGTGAACCGAGCGATGGTCCCTGACATGTTTTTCCCATCCGTCGTGAGGTACAAGCCGAAACTACAGACGTGTAAGTCATTAGGCGGAGAGGCGATTCGGGAGGTTACCGAACCGTGGCCAACCGGTGCCGTGGCAGTTACCCGGGCGTGCGCGCGGCCCGCGACGAGGCGAGCCAACCCACCGCAGCCAGTCCGGCGAATCCCGCGAACAACCACTGGGCCGCGGGTGCGTCGGGCTCTGCGCGCAGGTTCACCACCACCCCGGCCACGCCGGCACCGAAGGCCGCGCACATCAGCTGCACGGTGTTGATTGCCGCCGCGGCGACTGCCTGCTCCCCCGGTTCGTCGACCGAAGCTCCCCCGACCGAAGCTCCCCCGACCGAAGCTCCCCCGGCCGAACCCATGGCCCAGACGCTCAAGTGCGGCCACGCCGCACCGATCCCGGCGCCGCTGACGGCCAGGGCAAGGGCCCAGGCTGCGATGGCGATCGGTCCGGCGCCATCCCGGATGGCAAGTACCGACATACCCAACCCGGCGGCCATCACCGCCGGAGCCCACCGCACCACTCGCGCGACGATACGACGGTCGGCGATGGATGCGCTGCGAATCTCGGCGACCGTCCAGCCCACCGACAGGGCAGCGCCGAGAAAACCGGCCGCCGCCGGTGGTAGGCCGCCGAGACGCTGACCGAACAGTGGCGCATACATATCAACCATCGTCGCCGCCATCAGTAGACCCATGGTGAGGTAGATCCATTTCAAGGGCCCCGGCTCAAACGTCCTGCGCGGCAACACATGTGCCGCGCTACCACGATCGACAACGACGAAGACGGCCACCACCACAGCGGCCGACACCAGCAAGCCGACGGTGATCGCCGGATTGCGCGGAATCGCCGCGACGCTGACCATCAGTGCAGCCGCACCAAGCAGCGCCAGCGAACGCACCGGTATCCGCACTCTTTGTTCGGTGGCGCCTCCGCGGGCGGGCAGAGCGACCGGCACCAGCACGGCCATCAACACAGCGCCGAACATGAGAAAGCCGAATCCCCAACGCCACAAACCGAATTGGGCGAACAATCCACCCGATGCGGGTCCAATGAGAGTGCCGACACCCCACATCGCCGACACCACGGCAGTCGCCCGGGTCCACAACCGCTCGGGCAGAGCGGCGCTGATCACCGCATACCCGAGTCCGGCCAGCACGCCACCCGCAAGGCCTTGCGCCAGTCGGCCGGCCAGCAGCACCATCATCGAGGGTGCGGCCGCGCATACTGCGGTTCCGCCCGCGAAGAACAGCAGCGCGCCCAGGTAGGACAGACGCGGACCGAACCGGGTCAGCACCGGCCCGACCGTGGTGGCCGAGACCACCGAGGCGACCAGGTACACCGTCGTGACCCAGGCATAAAGCCGGGCACCCCCGATGTCGGCGACCACGCTGGGCAGCAGACTCATCGTGATGAACTCGTTGATCGCATAGAGCGCGACCCCACCGGCCAACACCGTTGTGGCACGGCCATAGTCGCGGCCGAGCAGTTCACCCCAACTGCCGGGTACCGCCGTCGTATCTGTCACGTCGGTGCGGCGCGCTACTTCAGACCCGCAGCATCCATGCCGCGCAGTTCCTTCTTCAGGTCGTGGATCTCGTCGCGAAGCCGTGCGGCCAGTTCGAACTGCAGATCACGCGCCGCGGCCATCATCTGGTCTGTCATGTCCTTGATCAGTGCGGCCAGGTCAGCGCGCGGCATAGAGGAGACATCGCGGCCGTCGATAATGCCCGAACTCACGGCACGGCCCGCCTCGCCCCGGGCGCGCCGTCCCCGCGACGCGTTACGTCCGCCGATCTCGACCGCCTCACCGCTCTCGGTGTCGTCGGCCTCCTGGTAGACCTGGTCAAGGATGTCGGCGATCTTCTTGCGCAACGGTTGCGGGTCGATACCGCGCTCAGTGTTGTAGGCGACCTGTTTGGCACGCCGGCGATCGGTCTCTTCGATGGCCTGCTTCATCGAGTCGGTGAGTTTGTCGGCGTACATGTGGACTTCGCCGGAGACATTGCGGGCAGCGCGGCCGATGGTCTGGATGAGGCTGCGCGCCGACCGCAGGAAGCCCTCCTTGTCGGCGTCGAGAATCGAGACCAGCGACACTTCCGGCAGGTCCAGGCCCTCGCGCAGCAGGTTGATACCGATCAGCACGTCGTAATCGCCGAGACGCAACTGACGCAGAAGTTCGACTCGACGCAGGGTGTCGACCTCGGAGTGCAGATACCGCACCCGAATGCCCATCTCCAGCAGGTAGTCGGTGAGGTCCTCGGCCATCTTCTTGGTCAGCGTGGTGACCAGGACCCGCTCATCGCGTTCGGCGCGGGCGCGGATCTCGCCGATCAGGTCGTCGATCTGGCCAGTGGTGGGCTTGACCACGATCTGCGGGTCGACCAGCCCGGTGGGCCGGATCACCTGCTCGACGAACTCCCCGCCGGTCTGGGCGAGTTCGTAAGGCCCCGGGGTGGCCGACAGGTAGACCGTCTGTCCGACCCGCGAGCTGAACTCCTCCCAGGTCAACGGGCGGTTGTCGGTCGCCGACGGCAGCCGGAATCCGAACTCCACCAGGTTGCGCTTGCGGGACATGTCGCCCTCGTACATCCCGCCGATCTGCGGGACAGTGACATGCGACTCGTCGATCACCAGCAGGAAGTCCTCGGGAAAGTAGTCCAGCAGGGTCGACGGTGCCGATCCGGCCTCGCGGCCGTCAATGTGCCGGGAGTAGTTCTCGATACCCGAGCAGAACCCGACCTGACGCATCATCTCGATGTCGTAGTTGGTGCGCATCCGCAGCCGCTGAGCCTCCAACAGCTTGCCCTGATGTTCCAGTTCAGCCAGTCTCTCGGCCAACTCCTCCTCGATGGTCGAGATGGCCGCGGCCATCCGTTCCGGGCCGGCGACGTAGTGGGTCGCCGGGAAGATCCGCAGCGAGTCAACTTTGCGGACCACATCCCCGGTCAGCGGGTGCAGGTAGTACAGCGCCTCGATCTCGTCGCCGAAGTACTCGATGCGGACGGCTAGTTCCTCGTACGACGGGATGATCTCCACGGTGTCGCCGCGAACCCGGAATGAGCCGCGGGTGAAGGACATGTCGTTTCGGCTGTATTGGACGTCGACCAGGAGCCGCAACAGCGCGTCGCGCGGCACCTCGCCGCCGACCTGCAACTCCACCGACCGGTCCAGGTAGGACTGCGGCGTGCCCAGGCCGTAGATACACGACACCGACGCCACGACCACCACGTCACGCCGCGACAACAGGTTGGAGGTAGCCGAGTGTCGCAGCCGCTCGACATCGTCGTTGACTGAGCTGTCCTTCTCGATGTAGGTGTCGGTCTGGGCGATATAGGCCTCGGGCTGGTAGTAGTCGTAATAGGAGACGAAGTACTCGACGGCGTTGTTGGGCAACATCTCTCGCA
>CAIWCQ010000475.1 GCA_903911165.1 uncultured Actinomycetes bacterium
CTTGAGCCGGCCTCCTACGACGTGCCGGCAGGAGTGGCACGACACCGTGTACACCCACAGCAGGATGACGTTGACCCACAGGAAAATGTTGCCCAGGCCGAACCCGAAACCTGTCGGTGAGTGCATCGCCTTGACGGCGTCAATGGTGTTGATCACCGAAAGGATCACGGCGACATAGAAAAAGTACCGGTGCAGGTTCTGCATGATCAGCGGGAAGCGTGTCTCACCGGTGTAGGTCGCGTGCGGTTCGGCCACCCCGCACGCCGTCGGGGACTGCCAGACCGAACGGTAATAGGCGCCACGGTAGTAGTAGCAGGTCAACCGGAACAGCAGCAGGAACGGCAGCGAGAACAAGGCGTAGGGCAGGTACGACAGCAGGCCGGTGCCGGGAAGAATCTGAGGCCAGAAACCGCTGGCCTCACCGCAGTTGACGCTCATGCACGGCGAGTAGAACGGCGTCAGGTAGTGGTACTTCTCCACGAAGAAGTTGTCGCGTTGAAACGCCCGCACGGTCGCATAGATCACGAACGCGGCGAAGCCCAGGTCGGTGAGGATGGGGGACTTCAACCAGTTGTCGGTGCGCAGTGTCTTCTGCGAGATCTCGGCCCGGCCCGGCGAGAAGACGCCGGTTCCTCGCCGGTTCTCGGTGGGTGCGCTCATCTGCGGTGTTCCTTCAGGTCAGTTTGAGGCAGGCTACACCGCGGTGAAGGCACCCGTTTAATGGTGGGTCAGCGTCTGTTGTGCCCGCCCACACCCTCGTCATCGACGTCGCGCCAGAACTCTCGGTCGTACGGCGTGTCCGGCACCTGGATTTTCTCGCCGGTGAATGTCCCGGCGTGCGTTACTAGTTCCAGTTCGCCGGCGTCCATCTCGAGAAGTTCCAGGTCAACGAGTATTCGCTCGGTATCGAGGATGACGCGCCGCATCTCCGGGGCATCGCCGAAGCGGTCGTGCAGCGAGTTCACGCACCGGCGCAGGTTTCCGATGTGCTGGTGCAGTTCGGCGAGTTCAGCGGCCTTCGACATCGGGACTCCTCGACAGTGTTGAGAATCACACTACTTCTACTGATGCTAGTCAATATGTGTCGCGATGGGGTCTCAGCGCCCAGATGAACCGCACGGGCTGGCCGGGACGGAGTTGGGCGAGCCCGTCGGTATCAGCGTCGATGACCACACCGATCACCGGATATCCACCGGTGACGGGATGGTCGGCTCCGAGAATGATGGGCTGGCCGTCCGGTGGCACCTGCACTGCGCCGCGAACGGCGCCTTCGCTGGGAAGCTGTCGCCCCGGCCACCGATGTGTGATCCCCGGTCCGGCGAGTCGCACGCCCACCCGGTCGCTGCGCGGTGATGTCAACCACTCGGTGCGCACGAGTGCCTCAGGGTCGCGGCACCAGTCGTCGCGCGGCCCGCGAACCAACCGGAACTCGACGGTGCCGCCCGGGATCGCGCCCACCGGCGCCTGGTCGAGTTCCGGTAAGTGCCCGGCCGGCTCACCGACCGGCAGCACATCACCGGAGCGCAGGGGTGGCGGCCCGATACCCGACATCGTGTCGTAACTGCGTGAGCCAAGCACGGCAGCCACGGCTAGCCCACCGCGGACGCCGAGATAGCTACGCACCCCGGAGTGCGGCATCCCCAGCGAGATCACCTGGCCTTCTCGAATGTGAGCAACGCTGTTGACGCCGAACGGGATTCCGTCGATCGCCGGCTGAGCGTCGGCACCGGTGACGGCGATGTCTACGTCACCGCCGAGTACCCGGGCGCTGAACTGACCGAAGGTGATCTCGATCGTGGCTCGGTCCTCGGCGTTGGCGAGCAACCGGTTGGCCAATCGGTGTGCGCGCCGGTCGGCGGCACCTGAGCGGGTGACGCCGACATGGGCAAGACCTGCCCGACCCAGATCCTCCACCAGGGCAAGCGGTCCCGTTTCACGCACCTCAAGGCTGATCATGGGGGGCCGATCATGGGGGCCGATCATGGGGGGCCGATCATGGGAGCGTTCACCGCGCGGAAGGTCACCCACATACCGGGCATCAGCAGGGCCGGTTGGGTCCGTTCGACATCCCACAGCACCGCCCTGGTGTGGCCGATGAGTTGCCACCCGCCCGGCGACTCCCGCGGGTAGATCCCGCTGAACTCGCCGGCCAACGCGACCGACCCGGCGGGTACCCGGGTTCGGGGCTGGGTCCGGCGGGGAACCGACAGCCGACTGTCACCATCGACGAGATAGGCGAATCCGGGCGCGAACCCGCCGAATCCGACCCGCCACGGCGTCCCGGTGTGGGCCTCGATCACGTCGGTGACATCCATCTTCAACAGCGCCGCCACCTCGGCGAGGTCAGCGCCGTCGTAGATCACGTCGATCACCGCATCGTCGCGATCGGGCTGCGCCAACTCGGTCGGGGTGGTCAACTCGACCGTGGCCAGCCGGGTCCGCATCGCGGCCTGCTGCGCCGGTTCGGTCAGCGTCACCAACACCGTTCGGGCGCCGGGAACGATGTCGGTCACCTCGGCAAGATCCGCCGCACGCAGTATTGCGGCTAAGGCCAGAACCTCGTCCATAGAGGCGCAGTCAAGCAGTAGCGCCCGATCGCCGTAGTCGCGGATCGTCGGCGCGCTCATCACACCAGTGCGGTGTAGGTCGGCTCGCGGTGCTTGATGTAGCCGATCAGCGAATAGGTGACGGGCAGCAGCAGGACCTCGACCGCGGTCTTGTACACCCAGCCGAGTGTCGCGTAGGTGGCGAAGTCGGCGAAAGTGGTGATTCCGATCGCCGGCGCCGCAATGGCGCAGAAGACCACGGTGTCGCCGAGCTGACCGGCGAATGTCGAACCGACCAGCCGGGCCCAGAGGTGTTTCTCCCGGGTGCGTTCCTTGATCTTCACAACGGCCCAGGCATTGATGGTCTGTCCGACGACGAATCCGGCAAGGCCCGCGGCGATCAACTGGGTATAGGCCCCCACGACGTTGGCCAGGTGCTCCTGGTTGGGATAGAAGTCGGCGGCCGGCAGATAAACCGTTACCCAGAAGACCAGTGCCGCAAGAGCATTCATCGCGAAGCCGAGGATGATCGCACGCCGGGCCGCCCTGAATCCGTAGATCTCCGCCAGTACGTCGCCGATGATGTAGGTCAGCGGGAAGACGATGAAACCGCCGTCGGTGATGATCGGTCCGAACGCCACCCCCTTGGTGGCCGCGACGTTGGAAATGATGACCAGGGCGGTGAAGACAGCGACCAGCACGGGGTAGTAGAGGCTGCCGACGCGCGCGAACCCAGGCGCCTCCGGCGTTGTCTCGACGTTACCGGTCACGAGTTTCATCCAAGCACGACGCCCAACTCAGTGTGTGGGCCAGCACGCCCGGCGGGCATCGCATTTCACCCTAAAGCCATCCAGCTGCCGAGCGCGATCATCGTCAGCGCGATCAGCCCGTCCAGAGCCCGCCACGTTGCCGGGCTGGCGAACAGGCCGGCCAGCCGGCGCGCCCCGAACCCGAGGCTGAAGAACCAGACCACGCTGGCCGTCGCCGCCCCGGCACCGAAACGCCACCGCGCCTCGCCCTGCTGGGCGGCCAGTGTTCCCAGCAGGACCACGGTATCGAGGTAGACGTGCGGGTTGAGAAAGGTCAGTGCCAGACAGGTCAGCAGTACTGACGTCAGCCTCCCCGGTCCGGCGTCGCTCGGTGTCAGGGTGGCCGGTCGCATCGCTCGGCGGGCGGCCAGCAGGCCGTACCCCAGCAGGAATGCCGCGCCGCCGTATCGGGCAGCGGTCAGCAGTTGCGGATGCCCAGCGACGAGTGCCCCGACGCCCGCGACGCCGGCCATGATCAGTAGCAGGTCCGAGACGGCGCAGAGCATCACCACCGGCAGGACGTGCTCGTTGCGGATGCCCTGCCGCAGGACGAACGCGTTCTGCGCACCGATCGCCACGATCAGGCTTAAGCCGGTGGCGAACCCGAACAGTACGGGCGTCACTGGGTGGTGGTCACCGTGCTGGTGATCGTGACGCTGTCGCCTACCCGGATCGTTCCCGAA
Source organism: uncultured Actinomycetes bacterium (assembly GCA_903911165.1). Lineage (GTDB taxonomy): Bacteria > Actinomycetota > Actinomycetes > Mycobacteriales > Mycobacteriaceae > Mycobacterium. The sequence continues at coordinate 4,039 of CAIWCQ010000475.1, forward strand.
CGCAGAACCCGTAACGCCGACCCGGCCCTGCCCCGCAGCGCCACCATCGCACCCGGACCGATCCAATCGTCGAGCAGACGACACGGCGCCGCATCGCGCACAACCTCGAACTCGGCATCGCCGATTCGCAGCCGGACGCCCGGTGCGGTCGGAACTTCGCCGCGATCGACGGTGATGTTCCGCCGTGTCGCGTGGGAATCGAATTCCAGCCCCAGATCCGCCGCGGCCAGGTCCAGCGCCTCCCGGGACTGCAGAGTGACCTGACGGTGCCGACTGCCGTGATACCGATCTCCGAGGAGACCCTTGCGCGCTTCGGCGACGACGGAGTCGACCGCATGAGTCGCCAGCCGACTGCCCGGCGCGATATGGATCGCCATCACTTTCACACAGTCGAGTCTATTTCCAACTCGGATCCGCATCGCCGTGGCGGCTGACTTATGCGTTCGGGGTACCGCCGCGCACATACACCGTCGTGGTGTGGGTGAAGAACTCCCGCGCCGCGCCGCCCTGCTCCTTCGGTCCCAGCCCGCTGCGCTTGGCGCCGCCGAAGGGAACGTGTGGGTCAGCGCCCGCGGATTCGGAGTTGATGTGCAGCACTCCAACGTCAATACAGTCGACGGCCTGTAAGGCCCGGGTGAGGTCCTGGGTGAAAACCGCCGCCGAAAGTCCGAATGTGCTGTCGTTGGCCAACGCGAATGCCTCGTCGGCCCCGCCGGCGCGCCGCACCGCCAGCACCGGTCCGAACAGCTCTTCGGTCCAGATATCGGCGGGTTGCGTGAGTTCGACGATGGTCGGAGCCACGAAGTGGCCGCGGGCGAGTCCGCCGTTGCTGTAACCACCGCCGCCGGCCAATACCGTGGCGCCCTGTTTCCGGGCGGTGTCGATACCCGCGATGATGCTCGACTGCGCTGATGAACTGATCACCGGACCCATCTGGGTTGCCTCGACGCTGGGATCGCCCACGGCGAGGGTGTCGGCTCGTGAGATGAGCGCCGCCAGGAAATCATCAGCGATCCCCTCGGTGAGTACCAATCGCGAAGTGGCCGTGCACTTCTGGCCGCTGCTGCGAAAAGCGCCCAGCATTACCTGCTCAATGGCCAGATCGAAGTCCGCGTCGTCGAGTACCACGGCGGCATTCTTACCGCCCATCTCTGCCTGGACCGGCACCCCCCGAGCCGCCGCCGCGGCGGCGATCCTCCGGCCGATCCGGGTCGAGCCGGTGAAGGTGATCGCATCGATGTCGGCGTGGCCGATCAGTGCGTCTCCGACGGCGGAGTCTCCGATCATCAGGTTGAGCACACCAGGCGGCAGTCCAGCATCAGTGAGTGCCTCGGCGAGGCGTAGCGCCAACAGTGGAACCGAACTCGCGGGCTTCCACACCACCGTGTTGCCGTAGACGAGCGCGGGAGCGATCTTCCACGCCGGGATGGCGATCGGAAAGTTAAATGGTGTGATCGCCGCGACCACGCCGATCGGCTTGCGCGTCACCAGAATCCGTTCGCCGACTCGCGGCGAGGCGAAGATCTCACCGGCTTGGCGGTCGCCCTCGGCTGAGTAGTAGCGCAGGATCTGCGCGGCGCGACCCACCTCGGCGATCCCCTCGGAGACGGTCTTGCCCTCCTCGCGGGTCAACTCACGTCCCCACTCGGTGGCATGGCGCTCGATGATCGTCGCCGCGGTGGCAAGAAATGCGCCGCGCTGATGCATCGGTGTGGCCGCCCACCCGGGCTCTGCCTGGCGTGCGGCCCTGACCGCATCGTCGACATCGCCGGCGGATGCCGACTCACCCTCGGCGACGATGACGTCGGGCGACGTTGGGCTGTAGCTCTGCACCCGCGTACCGCTACCGGACTGCCACGCCCCAGCGATGAGTTGGCGCAACGCTGCCGTCGGGGCAACCGTGGCGCTCACCGCTACCCGATCCGGATGAGCTTCTTGTTGACGAACTCATCGATGCCGAAACGGCCCAACTCGCGGCCGAATCCGGAGCGCTTGACGCCACCGAACGGCAACTCGACACCGTCGGCGCCAACAAGATTCACGTAGACCATCCCGGCCTCGATCTTGTCGGCCACCCGCTTGGCCTGTGCGGCGTCGGTGGTGAACACGTAGGACCCGAGCCCGAAGGGGGTGTCGTTGGCCAACTCCACTGCTTCGTCCTCGGACGAGGCCTTGTAGACACACGCCACCGGACCGAACAATTCCTCACGGTAGGACGCCGAGTCGGGGGACAGGCCGGTCAGTACACCGGGCGGGAAGTGTGCGCCGTTGCGTTCGCCGTTCGACACCAGCGTCGCACCGTCGGCGACGGCGCGGTCGACCTGTTCGCCAAGACGCTTCGCGGCGGCCACCGAGGACAGCGGTGCCAGCTCCCCTGCGGTCTCGAGCACCTTCGCGGTGAACTTCGTCAGGAAGTCGTCGTAGATATCAGCGGCGACGATGAAGCGCTTGGCAGCGTTGCACGCCTGTCCGGTGTTCTCGAAACGGCCCGCGACGGCCGCGTCGACTGTGGCGTCGAGGTCATCGGTGCTCAGCACGATGAACGGATCGCAGCCACCGAGTTCGAGGACGACCTTCTTGAGGTTGCGTCCGGCGACCTCGGCGACCGCGGCACCGGCACGCTCGGATCCGGTCAGCGACACGCCCTGCACCCGCGGGTCAGCGATCGCGGTGGCGATTTGCTCATTGGTGGCGTAGACGTTGACGTAGGCACCCTTCGGAAAGCCCGCGTCGTCGTAGATCTTTTGAATGGCCGCGGCCGACTCGGGGCACTGCGGCGCGTGCTTGAGCACGATGGTGTTGCCCAGCGTCAGGTTCGGGCCGGCGAACCGGGCCACCTGGTAGTACGGATAGTTCCACGGCATGATGCCCAGCAGCACGCCCACCGGCCCGCGCCGGATGATCGCGCTGCCCTCCCCGTCGAGCAGGTCGATCGTCTCGTCGGCGAGGAACTTCTCGGCGTTATCGGCGTAGTACTCGTAGATCGCCGCACTGAAGTCGATCTCGCCGAGGGCGCCGTCAACCGTCTTGCCCATCTCCCGGTTGATGATCTCGGCGAGTTCCTGCCGGCGTTCGGAGTGCAACGCGGCGACTTTGCGGATCAGCGCCGCGCGCTGGGCCACCGTGGAGTTCTTCGACCAGTCCCGGTAGGCCTGCTGCGCTGAGGCCAGCGCGCCTTCGATCTGCTGGTCGGTGGCCGTCGGGTACTCCTGCACCACGTCGCCGGTTGCCGGGTTGACCACTGCGTACAAAGACATCTTCAGTCCCCTCTCGTTGTGAAGCCTGCGGTGAGCCTACGACCGCCGGGACGCGTACGGCCAGGGATTGTTGCGCTCCGGGACCGAACTGGCGCGCGCGGACTTCAGTTGTGTCCGCAGGTGGCCCCGAAGTTCGTGCAAATCCTCGTCGGTCCATCGGTTGACCGCCTCGCCCGGATCGGCCGTCAGGTCATACAGCTCCCACTGGTCGTCGAGCGGACTGGTCCGGTAGACGTCCCCGCCGGGTCCGTTGGCGGCGTACTGCCGGACCCCGGGCTCGGTCCAGGTCGACGGGTCATCGAAGCTGCGGACCAGCTTCCACAGATGACCGGCACCGCCCGGCGCTTCGGCATCGGCGACTCGCAGCACCATGCCCTCGAAGTTCGCGGCGGTATGTGCGGGGATCCGGATCCGAAGCGGCGCCGGGGGATTGGTGGTCACCTTCATCCGCCGGGCGAGCCCGGAGGCCCCGCTGTCGCCTTCGAGCATGTTGTCGCGGGTCATCAGGTACACCGCGCGGTCCTCGTCGGCGGGGCCGCCGTCGACGACCGGCATCAGGTCCCGTCCCGGCAATGGATGCACCTCGGAGAACTTCTCGCGCAGCACCGCCGCGAGCGCCTCGACGTCCACACCGGCCGCACCGAGCAGGGTCGGAACCAGATCGACATGGGAAGTGGGTGCGGTCACGACCCGCGGCGTGGTCGCTGCGGTGCCGGTCCGGGCGATCACGAGGGGCACCCGGGTGGCCTCGTCATAGAGGTTGAACCACTTCTGGTGCAGGCCGCCGTGCGCGCCCAGCAGATCGCCGTGATCGGAGGTGCGCACCAGCACGGCATCATCGGAACTGCTGGTGACCGCGCGCCGGACTCGGTCGATCGGGGCGTCAACTTCGGCGTGCAGGCGGTAGTAGAGGTCTCGGTAGCGCTGTCCGTTTCGCTGATAGATCTGCTCGACCGGGCCGGCCGGACCGTAGCCCGAGTAGTAGGCCTCGCGGAACGCGATCTGTGCGGCCGGTTTGGTGCGCAGATCCTCATCGGCGGTGGGCGCCGGCGGAACCGGCGGCGGATCCAGGTGCGAGGACTTCAACGGGCTACGAACCGCCCACGCCGGGAACAGCACGATGTCGTGCGGGTTGACGAAACTGGCCACCAGCAGGAAGGGCCGCAACGCTGCTTCGTCACCGGCGCGGCGGCGGGCGTATCGATCCTCGAGCCAGGCCACCACCCGGTCGGCGATCAGCGGGTCGCGGCGTAGGCCGGCGTTGGCCAGCAGGGCGCCGTGCGGTTCAGGGCCCACCCATCCGGAGAAGCCGAAGTCCGCCAGTGGGTCGGCATCCAGATACCGTTGCACCGCAACGGAATCCACCACACCGTCGTCGTCATTGGTCGCCAGCACACCTCCGGTCGCCGGGTCGTGCAGATCGGCGTGCGAGATGTGCCACTTGCCGTCGTAGTGGGTGTCGTAGCCGGCCGCGGTGAACCAGTTACCTAGTGTCGGCACCTCGCCCCGTCGCAGCCAGCGCATCCGCGAGTCGTCGAAAACCTTGCCGATACCGTCGGTCTGGGTCACCCCATGCAGATCGGGATACTGTCCGGTGAATATCGTCGGCCGACTCGGCACGCAGGCCAGCGAGCCGGTGTAGTGCCGGGTGAAGCTGACCCCATACTCGTCGAACCAGCGTTGGCCCGACAGCGTCCGCTGACGCCACGTGCGCACTTCGCTGGTCTCATACGGCGGTATCGCGCGCTCCTCATCGGTCATCACGATGATGACGTCGGGGCGCTTCGTATCCGACGATTCGGTCATTGTCTGCCCTCCACTTGTCTGTCCTCCACTCGTCTACCCTCCACTCGTTTTGCCAGCCCGGCCAACATGGCCTCGGATTGTTTGGCCATCAGTCGGCACACCGCCCGCTCGGCGATGTGCGCGGCCGGGTTGTTGCCGATCTCCACCGTGCTGGTCAGTGTGACGGTGGTGAATCCCTGCGCGGCGGGCTCGAGCGCCCAGTTGTTGGCCACCCGGCGGACCCGATGGGGCAGGCCTTCGATGTCGTAGGCCAGCGTTGATCCCGGGATGACGTCGGTGACCCTCTCAACCAGGGTGTTGCGCCCCACCTGCACCCTGCGGGACGTGCCGACGCCGACGCCGTCGTCGCCGTGCTCCAGCAGACAGGAGTGGTCGACGTTTCGGGCCCACGAACTCAGGGCGCCGAAGTCGGCCAGGACTTTCCACACGGCCTGCGGTTCGGCCGCCAGTGTCCGCATGCGGCTCATCGTTGCCACCCCGCCAGCCTAGTCTTGGTGCATGCCGCTCATCACCGATCTAGCCGCCAGCGCCCTGAACAAGGCGCGTCAGTACGCCGAGCGCGGGTCGGCCGAATTGCACTACCTGCAGAAGATGATCACCTCCGGCGCCTTCGGGATCGAACCTCCGCAGAACCTGGCCGCCATGGTCGCCGACATTCGGCGGTGGGGCGAGGTCGGAATGATCCCCGCGCTCAACGCCCGGCGGACCCCGCACCGCACGGCGATCATCGACGACGAGGGCACGATGACCTTCGCCGAACTCAACGACGCGTCCAATGCGGTCGCCAACGGCCTACTGGCGCTAGGCGTGCGCGGCGGTGACGGGGTGGCCATTCTGGCCCGTAACCACCGCTGGTTTCTGATCGCCAACTACGCCTGTGCCCGGGTTGGGGCGCGCACCATCTTGCTCAACACCGAGTTCTCCGGGCCGCAGATCCGCGATGTCTCCGAGCGTGAGGGTGCGCGCGTCATCATCTACGACGACGAATACTCCGACGCGGTGAAGATGGCGGATCCGGCACTGGGCATGATCCGGGCGCTTGGCACCAATCCGGACAGTCCGGAGCCTTCGAGCAGTACCGACGAAACCTTGGCCGAGTTGATCGGCCGCAGCAGTAGGGAGGCTGCTCCCAGAGCCACCAAGAAGTCCTCGATCATCATTCTCACCAGCGGCACCACGGGGACGCCGAAGGGTGCCACTCGGCACGCCCCACCCACCCTCGCCCCGATCGGTGGCGTGCTCTCTTCCGTCCCGTTCAAGGCCGGTGAGGTCACAGCGCTACCGTCGCCGATGTTCCACGCGCTGGGTTACCTGCACGCCACCATCGCGATGACGCTGGGCTCGACACTCGTGCTGCACCGTCGGTTCAAGCCGGCCGTTGTGCTCTCCGACGTCGCCACGCACCAGGTGACCGCGATCGTGGTCGTCCCGGTGATGCTGTCCCGGATGCTCGATGCACTGGAGGCGATGCCGACCAAGCCCGACCTATCCAACTTGCGGATCATCTTCGTCTCCGGTTCACAGCTGGGCGCCGAACTGGCCACTCGGGCGATGAAGGACATTGGCCCGGTGGTCTACAACCTCTACGGCTCAACCGAAATCGCATTCGTCTCCATCGCCCGGCCGCAGGATTTGAAGAAGAATCCGGCCACCGTCGGGCCGATGGTCACGGGAGTGATGTTAAAAATCCTCGTCGATAGCGGCGGCGAGGTGTCAACCGGCAAGGTAGGCCGGATCTTCGTCGGCAACTTCTTTCCCTTTGAGGGCTACACCGGCGGCGGCAACAAGGAGATCATCGACGGCTTGATGTCCTCCGGTGACGTCGGCTACTTCGACGCCGACGGGCTGCTCTATGTCAGCGGACGCGATGACGAGATGATCGTCTCGGGTGGGGAGAACGTATTCCCCGCCGAGGTGGAGGACCTGATCAGCGGGCTCCCCGAGATCATCGAGGCCACCGCGATCGGCGTCGACGACAAGGACTTCGGCCAGCGGCTGCGGGCCTTTGTGGTTCTCAAGGACGGCGCCACCCTGACCGAAGACGCGATCAAGGACTACGTCCGCAATCATCTGGCGCGTTACAAGGTGCCGCGTGAGGTGATCTTCGTCGCCGAACTGCCGCGCAACCCCACTGGCAAGATCCTCAAACGCGAACTGCGCAAGATCGAGATCCACTGACGCTCTCACGCTCGCGCGCGGGGGGTGGCCCGATTACGGGTCGCGGGGCAGTCCCAGCAGCCGCTCGGCGATGATGTTCAACTGCACCTCGGAGGTGCCGCCATAGATCGTGGTCGCCCGACTCGCGAGCAGGTATTCGGCCCACTTGCCCTGCAGCGAATCCTGCTCCCAGATGGCACCGTCGGCGCCGAACGAGGACACCGCGAATTCGGCATAGCCCTGACCGGTGCGCATCGACAGCAGCTTGGAGATCGCCGCCGAGGGCATTGCGTCGCCGCCGGCCAGGGTGAGCAGCGTGGAGCGCATGTTCAGCAGTTTGGCCGCGTGCCCCTCCGCGATCAGCTCGCCAGCTCGGTGGTGGCCGACCTGATCGAAGTGTCCGTCGCCGACGAACTCGACGAAACGGTTCAGGTTCGGGAGGAATCCGGGCTCGTCGCTTCCGATCGAAACACGTTCTGCGGTCAGGGTATTGCGACTGACCTCCCAACCGCGGTCGACCTCGCCGAGCACCATCTCGTCCGGCACGAACACATCGTCGATGTACACGGTGTTGAACAGGGCGTTACCCGTCAGCTCGCGCAGCGGCTTGATCTCGACACCCTCACTCTTCATATCAAGCAGGAAGTAGGTGATGCCGTTGTGCTTCGGTGCAGTCGGGTTGGTCCGGGCCAGTAGCGCTCCCCATTGGGAGAACTGCGCCGCGGTGGTCCAGATTTTTTGCCCGGTGATCCGCCAGCCGCCGTCGACCTTGGTGGCTTTGGTGGACAGGCTCGCCAGATCCGATCCCGCGCCGGGCTCGGAGAAAAGCTGGCACCAGATCACTTCCCCGCGGAACGTCGGCGGCAGGAAGCGCTGCTTCTGCTCCTCGGTGCCGTAGGTGACGATGGATGGGATCAGCCAGGCGGCGATTCCCATATTGGGTCGTTTGACCCGGCCGGCAGCGAACTCCTGCGCGATGATGATCTGCTCGATCGGTTGAGCTGCGCGGCCCCACGGCGTGGGAAGGTGCGTTTGCACCCACCCGCCCTCGGCGATCGCGGCTGCCCGCTGTTCGCGCGGAATGGCTTTGAGCGCATCGACTTCCGCCCGGATCTCGCCGCGGAGCTTTTCGGTTGTGGAGTCGAGATCGATCTTGATCTCGCGCATCCCAGTGCTGGTCGCGGTGTCGAACACCCGCTGCGCGTGCGCGGTCGCCCGGCCGAATGCCGCGACCAGGGCCAGCGTGCGCCGGTAGTACACGTTGGTGTCGTGCTCCCAGGTGAAGCCGATACCGCCATGCACCTGGATGCAGTCCTGCGCGCAGTGCTGCGCGGCAACGGGTGCCAGCGTCGCGGCCACGGCGGCAGCGAACTCGTAGGCGGTTTCGGCGTTGTCCCAGCCTTTTTCGGCCGCCTCGTCGAGGGCGCGGGCGGCATCCCAGACTGCCGCCGTGGCGCGTTCGGTGGTGGCGATCATCCCGGCGCACTTGTGCTTGATCGCCTGGAATTGGCCGATCGGCCGGCCGAACTGTTCGCGGATCTTGGCGTACTCCGAGGCAGTGTCGGTGGCCCAACGAGCGATTCCGACAGCCTCTGCCGAGAGCAGCGTGGTGATGATCGCCCGCCCGGCGGCCGGTGTCAGATTCGACAGCAGTGCGTCTGTTCCGACCTCAATGCCGTTGGCCCGTACGTGCGCGACCGGGTGCAGTGGGTCCACCGAACGCAGGACTTGGATCTCCAGCGCTCCGGTCTCCACTTGGGAGGCGTCGACCACCGCCCACTCGATCCCGCTGTCGAGGGCGACCGGCAACACCAGGATGTCGGCCTGCGCGGCACCCGGAACCGACCGGGCTTCCCCGCGGATCGTGAGGGTGTCGCCGTGCCGGGCGGCGGTCAGCTCAGACTCCAGCGCATAGGCGGCGATGGTGTCGCCGGCCGCCAGTCCGCTCAGCACCGCGGCACCCGGGTCGTGCGCCGAGATCAGCGCGCTGGCGATCGCGGACCCGACGAACGGACCAGGCGCGGCCGCGTAACCGAACTCGGCGATGACGATCGCCAGTTCCAACAGGCCGGCTCCCTGGCCATCCACCGATTCGGAGAGATGCAGCCCTTGCAAGCCCTGCTCGGCGGCACCGCGCCAGTACACCGGAGGGTTCTGCACCGGCGACTCGAGGGCGGCGTGCAGGACTTCCGACGGAGCCACCTTCTCGAGCAGATTCCTGACTGATTTCGATAACTCGACGTGTTCGGATTCGATCGCGATGGGCATGGGTTACTGCCTTCCCTAGTTACGAATCACCGGAGGTAACTAACCAGTGGGTTGGGACCGAGGGTACTACTTGTCCGTCGCACGCCGATCGGGCCTCGGCGCTGCCCCACCGGCGGGGTGACGGAATGCCAATAGACCATATTCGGCGCCCCCACACCCGCCTACAATTCAGGAACACGAGGAGGTGCCCGACGTGATCAGGCCGCACAACCCCAATCCCGAGTTCGACCTCGGCGACCGCAAACCACGGCATCCCGTTGCGCACTAACCCAGTCGAGCGTCCGGTCAGCGAGTCGACCGGCGCGGTTACCGCGCCTCGTCGGGCCCGGTGGTTTCCGTGGCCGGCGGGTGCCGATGACGGCATGATGGGCGTGGCCCTGCTGGCTGGGGCGGCGAACGTGATCATGCAACTCGCTCGGCCCGGCGTCGGCTACGGCGTGCTGGAGAGCAGAGTGGAGAGCGGGCGCGTCGACCGCCATCCGATCAAGCGGGCACGGACCACGTTCACCTATCTCGCCGTCGCCAGTCGTGGCACCGAGAAGCAGAAACAGGCCTTCCGGCGAGCCGTCAATCGCGCTCACGCGCAGGTGTTTTCGACGGACGAGAGTCCGGTCGCCTACAACGCGTTCGACCACGACCTCCAACTGTGGGTCGGCGCGTGCCTCTATAAGGGCGGGGTGGATGTCTACCGCACCTTCGTCGGTGAGATGGACGACGAGACCGCGGATCAGCATTATCGAGATGGCATGGCACTGGCCACGATGCTGCAGGTTCCGGAGCAGATGTGGCCGCCGGATCGGGCTGCATTCGACCGATACTGGCAGGAATCTCTGGACAGCGTCCACATTGACGACACCGTCCGCGAATACCTCTATCCCATCGCGGTATCGCGGATGAAGGGGTTCCGGCTGCCCGGACCCGTGCAGCAGTTCAACGAGAGCCTGGCACTGCTGATCACCACCGGATTTCTGCCGCAGCGCTTCCGCGACGAGATGAAACTGGAGTGGAACCCGGTCAAGCAGCGGGAGTTCGAGCGGCTGATGACCGGAATCCGGCTGACCAACAACCTCGTACCGCGCTTCGTCCGGGCCTTCCCTTTCAATGTCCTTCTGCACGATGTCGACTGGCGTATTCGTACCGGGCGGCCGCTGGTCTGAGAAGCGCGGTACATCAGGACTGCTCGACGGCTCCTGCGCTCCCTCACTCAAGAGCAGGGGCGACGACGCGTTTAGTGGCAACCGGTTTGCCCTCTACCCGCTTGACGACCGTGGGCGCGGCCGGCGGGGGGACGAGTCGGCCCTGGATCGGTGCGCCGTTGCGCACCGTGGGTACCGAGACGCGTTTGGTCTCGGTCTTGGCGTCCTTGTCGCCCGCCGTGGCGGGGTTCATGGCACCGGGCGGGATCAGCGGCATTCCTGCCATGCCTGCGGCCGCGGGCGGAGGGGCCGCACCGGTGCCCGGCGGCGATATTCGCAGGGCCGGTGCCGAAGCGGGCGCAGTTCCGGCCGACGGAACCGGTGGCGGTCCCAGTACGCCGGTGGCCATGGTGCCGGGTACTCCGCCGAGTCCACCGCCGGCTACTCCGGCACCGCCCGCCGCGCCGTCGCCACCGCCACCGGCCCAGGTGTCACCGAAGTCGGTATCGGAGAACGCGTCGAACGGTTCATCGAATGGCAGGTCGGGTTCGGCGCCCTCCCGGTAGCCGTCCATCTCGATCTGGTTGGCTCCCTGGGCCGGTGAAATCTGGCCGAGGGCTTGTGGAAGCTGGCCCAGGGCTTGTGGAAGCTGGCCCAGGGACTGCAGGGCTCCGCCGAGTGCCCCCGCAACGGCGCCGGCGATGCCGGCGATCAGCTGGGGGATCTGTGCCGCGGTGCCATTGAGGTCCGCTCCGGCGCGCTCGTCCTCGGTGGCGAAGGCCCGCGCCGATTCGGTCGCCCCGACGTCGCGGTCGGACTGTTGGGCGACGCTGTCGGCGGCGTCGGCGGGGTCATCGGCATTGGCTGCCAGACCGAGGATGCGCAGCAATTGTTCGGTAGGCGTGAGGCCGGCGACCAGGGCATCGGAAGCGATCGCCGGCGGCGGCCCGTCGATGCCGGCCGCCCGCAGGTACTGATCCAGATCGGCGTTGAAGATCCCGTCGCTCATCGGAGGTCGGCTGCCTCCAGCTCCCGGGCCCGCGCCTGGAACCAGGCGAAGTGGTAGTTGGCGATCGCCGTAGAGCCGTCGACGAGCGCATCAACGGCGGCCAAGAGTTGCCAGTCGCCCACCGTGGTCGGCACGACTGCATCGGGATAGTCGCCCAGTACCGCTCGGCCGGCGGCGTGCAGGTGATCGCGCAGCAGGGCGACTTCAGAATCCAGGCATCCGGTACCCGCGACGCCCGCCCGAGCCAGGGTGTGGACGATGCGGGGCAGACCCTCACGCCACCTGGTCGCCCGGGTCAATTCCCAGCCGAGATCTTCGACCGCGGTGGTGTGACGTGCGCTGATCGACGTCGGCGACGGCTCGTCGTCGTCGGCCGACGCGACCTGAGCGTGCGCGGGGTCATAGGTGGCCCTTTGCACGGCGTCGTGCAGCAACGCAGCCAGGTCAGCGTTGCGCATACCCGGCTCCAGCAACCTCAATCCAGCCGGAATTCCGACGTGGGGGGGAATCCAGCCGTCGGCCAGATCGGTCACCAGAACCGTAGTGCCGTCTGGTCGTTCGCCGACTGCCCATCGCAAACCGGGCTCCTGGACCACTACCGCACCGAGGAGTCGAGTGAGCCGGTTCTGCGCCGCTGACCGGTTCGCCTGATAGCCGGCGACCGCACCGGCGGCGACGGCACCCGCGGCGGCTGTGATCGCGGATCCCGGTTGCGAACGCATCACCGTTGTGGGGGCGAGCCCAGCCGTACCGGCGGAATTGGCCGGCGCCGAGGCCGGTGCCCCGGAGACCGGCGGCGGCGCAGTACTTCCCGACGGCGGCCGCAGTTCCGCACCGTAACCGGGTAACGGCCCGGTCGTCGTCGTGGGCCTGCCGGGGGCGGTGCGCGATTGCGCGATGGATGACGCCGGGGTCAGTGCGGCGATGCCCGCGCCCAGAAAGGGGTTGCCCGAAATTGAGCCAGCCGGCGTCGGGGCGGGTGTCAGCGAATCGGCACCGGGCTCTGGTGGTTGCGGGGTCGGTGGTTGCGGGGTCGGGGCCTCCTGCGGCCCGTGCAACGCGTTGACCGCGCCGGTCGCCAGCGCTTCGGTTCCCGCCGCCAGTGGCGCGCCCGCCGCGGCACCGTCGGCGACGTGTTCGGCGGGGGAACCGTGGGCCGGTGCCGGTGCCGGCGTCGCCCCGCCGACGCTGTTCTCCGAGGCCGAAGTCGAAGTCGAAGTCGAAGTGGAAGTCGAAGTCGAAGTCGAAGCCGTTCCCGCCGGTGGTTCGGCGACGATGGCGCTGACCTGTGTGTGGATGAATTCGGGATTAGGTGAGACGAATGCACGCTGAAGATCAAGACCGTTGGTGCGAACCAACTCCCGCGCCGAGACTGACCCGTCGCCGGCTGTCAGCACCGTCTGAATCGCCTCGCAGAGGTTGGCACTGCAACTCGCCGCCCTCGTGTTGGCCTGCACCTGGGCTTCGGTCACCGCCTGGGTGAGTGCGCTGATCTTTTCGGCGGCGGTGGCAGTGGAATCCAGGATCCGACGAATCTCAGTGTTGCCGTTTTCGGCGATCGTCTCCAGGTCGGTGCGAAGTTCGGCGATCCACTGGTGAGCGGATTGGTAGGACTGGTGTTTCGCGAGGTTCCGCGCAGCGATATCGCGTGCCAGGGTTTCGCCGGACTGGAATGACTGGCGTGCACTCTCGGCGGTGACGCCGAGTTGGGAGTCGAGGACTTGTGTGCGGATGGCGCGCAACACGTCCGCGTAACCGTCGTAGTCCGATCCCAGTCCGGCGCGGGACGCCGCGGCGGCCCGCAGAATCGCCAGCGCCCCCGACCCCGGCCACTGATGGCCGACGAGCAAGGATGACCACTGGCCGCTTGGCAGATCCGCCATGGCCGGGATGGTAGCGACGCCCAGTCCGCAGCGGTATTCACCGCAGCCGCCAACGCATTGCTGCGGCGACCGTGGCCGAACCTTTACTTGACCCCCGCCGAGCCATGCCGGGACGATGAGGCAATGCGTTCTATCTTGCTGTCCCTGGGTGCCATCGGCAGCGCAGCCCTGGTGGCCGTCGCGTCAGCCCCGGTGGTTGCTGCTCAGCCGCCGTGGTTCGCCGCCGCCGTGGGCGCATCACAGCAGGTGCTCTCGGTCGTCGGCACCGGCGGCTCCACCGCCAAGATGGACGTCTGGCAGCGCGGCGCGACCGGCTGGCAGGCGGTCGGCACCGGGATCCCGGTGTTGGTTGGTTCTGCTGGCATGGCGCCTCGGGCCCGCGACGGCATCCCGGCCACCCCGATGGGCGTCTATTCCCTGGACTTCGCCTTCGGCACCGAACCGAGCCCGGGCGGCGGGCTGAAGTATTTCCAGACGACTCCGGATTACTGGTGGTCTGCCGACGGTCCGACGTACAACACCATGCAGGTGTGCGAGGAATCTCAGTGCCCCTTCGATACCTCGCTGGCCAGTGGGACCGAGAATCTTTTCATCCCGGCGTACGCGCACGCCATCGTGATGGGCGTCAATAAACAACGGGTCCCCGGCGATGGCGGCGCCTTCTTCGTGCACACCTCCAACGGCGCACCGACAGCGGGTTGCGTGGCGCTCGACGACGCCACGCTGACCAAGATCATCGGCTGGCTTCAACCGGGCGCCGTGATCGCGATCGCCCAATAGTCGCGATCGGCCAGTAGTCAGGCCAGGGCAGAGCCCGGCTTCACCTTGAAGTTCAGACCCTCCACCGACTGCGTCACCTCGTAGGTGCGTTCGTATCCGGTTGCGCAGATCTTCCAGCCGTCGGCAGTGTTGCGGTACCGGTCGTGGTAGAACGCCGCCCCGAAAAGCATGAAGTTGTACTCCGCCACGATCACACGGTCCTGCAGGTACCAGGTGGCTTCGGCCTCGTCACCGTCGACGGTGATCTCCGGGTGCGTCACCCGGTGTTCGGTGATCACCCCGGCGGGCATCGACGTGCGCATGAACTCCACCAGATCGGCACGATTGTCGAAACGGTGTTCCTTACCCAGTGATGATCCGTAGGCGCCGGAGATGTCCTCGGTCAAGGTGTCGGCGAAGTCGTCCCAGTGCTTGGTGTCCAGGGCCCGCAGATAGCGGTACTTCACCCGTTTGATTGCCTCGATCGCGTTCACATCAGCCATGCCCGACATTGCAACACACCCGCAACCAGTGGGCTAGGTTTTGAGTCGTGAGCCCGCCGTTGAGCCGTTACGCTGCGTTGTCACGCGGCGAACTGGCTGTCCTCGTGCCCGAGCTCCTGCTGATCGGCCAACTGATCGATCGCTCCGGGATGGCATGGTGCATTCAATCTTTCGGTCGCGCGGAAATGCTGCAGATCGCGATAGAGGAGTGGGCCGGCGCCAGCCCGCTCTATACCCGGCGAATGCAGAAAGCCTTGCGCTATGAAGGCGATGACATCATCACGATCTTCAAGGGTCTGCAGTTCGACATCGGTGCGCCGCCGCAGTTCATGGACTTCCGCTACACCGTGCACGACCGCTGGCACGGCGAGTTCCATCTCGACCATTGCGGCGCCCTGCTCGATGTGGAGCCGATGGGCCCGGACTACGTCCAGGGCATGTGCCACGACATCGAGGACCCCACGTTCGACGCGACGGCGGTAGCCACTAACCCACGAGCGCAGGTGCGGCCGATCCATCGGCCTCCGCGCACACCATCCGACCGGAAGCCGCACTGCGCGTGGACGGTCATCATCGACGAGTCCTACCCTCAGGCCCGAAGCATTCCGGCGCTGGACATCGTCGCGCGCACCGAAGCGGCCACGTGGGAACTGGCACCGATAGAACCCGACGACGATGGCAACGCCGACTATTGCGGACCGTTGCTGTCCGACATCGACTTCGGCGCGTTCTCGCACTCCGCTCTGGTCCGCATCGCCGACGAGGTGTGCCTGCAGATGCACATGCTCAATCTGTCCTTCGGTATCGCGGTGCGGGCCCGCGCGGGTGATAACGCCGAACTCGCGACCTCGATCGGCACCAAGCAACTCACCGGCATCGCCGGCGTGGCAGCGGAACGAATTAGGCGGGCGCTGAAGCTACCCGCCGATCTCAACGGCCTCGCCGAGGTGCTGCGCGTGCATCCACTGCTCAATCCAGCCGGATATGTGGTGGCCGAGATCGGTGACGGACGCCTGCATGTGCGACCATCGCCCGCCCACAACGACGGAGCCTGGATCTCGCTATGTTCCCCGGAATGTTCCCCGGCTTCCGCCGAGCCCCTGCAGGCCATCGCAACCGCCGTTGACCCACGCCTGGCGGTCCGGATCTGCGGTACCGGCACCGACTGGACCGCCGAGTTCGATGAGACTGACACCCCGGCCAAAGAGTCATCCGAGGTTGCGGTCACCAAGTTCAGCCTGGGCGCCACCTTCGAATTCCAGCCGCGGCACTCGCTGCCGCTGACGGTGCTGTGAACCGCGGGTTTCGCTAGTGGCTTACCGCTAACGCGCGACACCGGCAGCAAACATGGCGCACACTAGGGATATGGACAACAACGGGCCGTTCGGCTTCGACCCCAACGAGTTCGACCGCGTTGCGCGTGAGGCTGGCGAAGGTCTTCGTGACGCATTCGGGCGACTCTTTACCAACTCGCCGCAGGGCGCCGGCTTCGGAATGCTGTTCGACCAGTTCGTGCGGCCCACGCCTCGCTCGCGGCCCCAACCGGAGACCGCGGGAGAGGCCGGCGACGGCGTGTGGGCCATCTACATGTCCGGCGATGACGGCAAGGCCCATGTCGAGCAGGTTTACAAGTCCGAACTCGACGCGCTGAGGGCGAACAAGCTCAACACCGACCCGAGTCGCAACGTCCGTTTCCTGCCCTATGGCATCGATGTCAGTGTGCTCGATGCGGTATCCGGTGATGCACGTTCCGACGACGCTCAGCACGACGCCGTCGAACCGTAACTTCGACGGGTCAGGCCACTCAGTGACGAACGGAACCCGCGCGTAAGGTGGGAGGGCATGCGGCCTTCACCTCACGAATTAGGTGAAGGCGCGATGCCCTCGAATGGCGTGTCGGCCATGCCCGAGGAGCAGAGCGCGGCACTGTTCGACGTCTACACCCTCAAGCCGCTTCAGCGGACCTATCTCACCACCACGATGGGCCGGGTGTCGCGTTCCTTCGCGCTGGTGGTCCCGTGGTTAGAGGATCCGCTTCAGGACTACATCGCGACGGCTTACCTGCTGTGTCGTGTGCTCGACAACATCGAGGACTGTTCGGAGCCACTGTCGTGGCAAACGGAGCGGTTTGCCGAATTCGCCGGATTGCTGTCGGAGCCCGGCATGGCGCCGACGCGACTCGGTCAGTGGGATGCGGTGCCGTGGCCGGGGTTGTCGGCCGATGAGCGCGCGCTGATGACCATCGACGGGGGACTGCCGCTGTGGTTGATCTACGCCGGCTTTCCGCCGCACGTCCGCGCGATCCTGCAGCAGTGGATTTCACTAATGGCCAAGGGCATGGAACTCGTTCTCGGCTCCGGGTGCTCCACGCCGGTGGTGGTGCGCGGGAACGTGAAAATACTGGCGACCGTGGATGCCTACAACGACTACTGCTATTCGGTGGCCGGCACCGTGGGAGGCATGGGCACCGAACTGGTCATCGATCATTACGGATTGACGGGCGACGTGGCGCAGAGACTGTTGGCCGGCAGCGAAGCATGCGGACGCGCGCTGCAGAAGACCAATATCCTCAAAGATTTTGCCGAGGACCTCCAGCGACGGATCTGCTATCTGCCCGATGAGTGGTTGCGCCGGATCGAGCACGCGCCCTTGGATTTGGCCGGCGCCCCGAACGGCTGGATCGAGGATGTGATCGGCGACGTCCTGGTCGATTTACGCAGTGCCACGTCTTATGTCCTCGGCGTGCCGCACCAGGCCGCGGGCTATCGCATCGCGTGTCTGATGTGCCTGCTGCCGGCGTACGAAACGATCTTGAGTGCCGCCCGGTGTCGGACGCGACTGTTCACGGCCGACCACCACATCACGATCGCCCGCCCGACGATGGTCGCGTGCATCCGTAATGCGGTAGCGATCGCGACCGATGACGAGGCGATCAGGCGGACCAGCCGGGATTTCGACGAGGCGATCCGCACCGCACTGCAGGCGGACGCACTGGCGCCGTGACTGTCCGCCACGATGTGTCCACGATCGACGAATAGACCTATTCCGCCAGCTAGAGACACTAAAGAGATGACCCCGCCGATAGCTGCCCGGCGGCGACCGCGCCCCCGGAGGTGTACGGCCCGGCGATTGGCCTTTAAGATCGGGAGCCATGTCCGATATCGATCGCCGCAGCGCGATGGTGATGGCCGGTCTGAGCATGGCCGCCGTATCCCTTCCCACGCCGACGGCCGGGGCCGACCCGGTCGGCCCCGAGGCACCGGGACCTGTTCCGGGCGTCCCGCCGGCTCCCGCGGCCGCGGCGCCCCCGGGGTTCCTCGGCGATGAGTTCGACGGCCCGGCCGGCGCCCCGCCGAACCCGGCCCTGTGGCAGATCGCCCAACGGCGAGAACTGATCAAGAACCCGGTGTTCTGGGACCGACCGGAAAACATGGGCCAGTACCGCGACGATCGCGAACACGTGTTCCTCGACGGCAACTCCAACCTGGTTATCCGCGCCACCCGGGAGGCGCCGGGTCGGTACGTCAGTGGCAAGGTCGTCGGCAACTTCGCGGCGCCGATCAACCACACCTTCGAGGCCCGGGTGAAGATGGAGTGCCTCACCCCCGGGGCATGGCCGGCCTGGTGGGTGGTCAACGAGAACAAACCGCGCGGCGGCGAGGTCGACCTCGTCGAGTGGTACGGCAACATGGAGTGGCCGTCGGGCTCCACCGTGCACGCCCGGCTGGACGGCACCTCGTTCGCGACGATGCCGGTTCCCGTCGACGAGGCGTGGCACCGCTGGCGGATGACGTGGAACACCTCCGGGATGTACTTCTGGCTGGACTACCAACCCGGTATGGAGCCCTACTTCGAAGTTCCGGCGTTCTCCCTCGACGACTGGGCGTTCAACGACCCCGGTTTTGCGATGAAGCCGGTGTTCAACGTCGCCGTCGGTGGTACCGGCGGCAAAGATGCGGCGCCGGGCACCTACCCGTGCCAGATGCTCGTCGACTGGGTGCACATCTTCCCGGGCTGATCGGCTTTCCCGGCCGAACGGCTCCGCGATCCGTCCGCTACGGCTTAGGGTTCGCGCGTGGACATTCTCATCATGGTTCTACTTTTGGTGCTTGCCTTGCTGGTTTGGCGGGGTGCCAACCGCGGGGTGGTCATCGCACTCTGGGCTGTTGGGCTGGTGGCGACGATCGGTCTGTTCCGCTACCACGTCACGTCAACGTTGGATCTGAGCTTCTAATGGCCGAGATCGTCGTCGAGGAGACGCGGATCATCGAAGATCCCCAGGGCGACGGCAGTCGGCTGTGGGGGTTTATCACGTTCTGGGGACTGCACGCCTGGGTGCTGGCCTACTGCGTGGTGATGCTCAGCGCGTTCTTCATCCAGTTCGTCATGGGGGAGTTCCCCTGCCCGCTGTGCATGCTGCAGCGTTACGGAATGATCCTGGCGACGCTGGGAGCGTTGTTCGTAATCATCCAGGCTCGTCGCGGCGAACTCACCACCGCCCGCTACGTGCAGGGCCTCGGCATGGGTCTCATTGGTGTGCTGGCGGGTGCGTCGGTATCGGTGCGCCAGATACTGCTGCACATCAAACCCGGCGATTCTGGCTACGGCGAACCGTTCCTTGGCCTGCATCTCTACACGTGGGCTTTCGTCACCTTCGCCATCGTGATGATCTACGTCGGCGTGATGTTGATGCTGATGCCGCGCGGAATCCCGCAGGCTCCAGCGGCCGGCAGCACGGCGTGGAAAATTTCCTCGGCGATCATCTGGCTGTTCGTCGGCGTCGTGGCCGCGAATGTCATCGCGATCATTTTCCTCGAAGGCTTCGCCCCGGTGCTGCCTGACGACCCGACGGGCTACAACTTGATTGATCAGCTGACGGGTCGCTAGCAGGCCGCGTCGTAGAAATTGCGCAGCGCGCAATAGATCTCGGACTCGGTGTAGGACCGCTTCAGGCTGGGCACATCCCAATCCGGGAGTAGCGCCTTTATCTGAGCGTCCAATGCCTCTATCTCATGCTCTAGCAATTGCGCGTAGTCAGCGTCGTTGATCGCTATCACCTCCTGCCCTTATGTTCTTGGTCGGCGAGATGTTCTTGGTCGGCCAGATGTTCTTGGTCGGCGAGATCCAGCCAGTGCCGACGGTCATCGCGGCTCAGATTGCTCCACAGCGCGGCCAGGATTTCGGGGTTCGTGGCCTCCGTCCAAGCGTCGAAGAGTTTTCGGGCGACTTGTTCGCGAACTCGATGCGCCTCGGTGCCGAATGGCCGGGCTGTGGGCCTCGAAATCTCGTCTCTCATGCTGTCCTCTTTTCGGCTGCTTCCGACTTAAGTTTATTGCCGACTACTGACAGATTTCGGGCGTGAATTGGCGCAGCGATGTGGAGAACGCTGGGGCGGCTTGAACTGAGAGAGTGTGCCTGCTCAACGTGGAGCCGATGACGGGAATCGAACCCGCGTATTCAGCTTGGGAAGCTGATGTTCTGCCATTGAACTACATCGGCGTGCGTCGCTAGAGAGTAGCAACCGTTATCGGCGGCTCACCAACCCTTGGCGGCCGGCCGAACCGGCTAGGCCTATACGCTCGCAGGCGTGCTGCTCTCTGATCGTGACATCCGTGCCGAGATCGCCTCCGGGCGGCTCGGTATCGACCCGTTCGACGACACCCTGGTACAGCCGTCGAGCGTGGATGTGCGCCTGGACAATCTGTTCCGGGTGTTCAACAACACCCGCTACACCCACATCGACCCGGCCCAGCAGCAGGACGAGCTCACCAGCCTGGTGCAGCCGGTGGACGGGGAGCCTTTCGTGCTGCACCCGGGGGAGTTCGTGCTGGGCTCCACCCTCGAATGCTGCACGTTGCCCGACGATCTGGCCGGTCGGCTCGAGGGGAAGTCCTCGCTGGGACGGCTCGGGTTGCTGACTCATTCGACCGCGGGTTTCATCGATCCCGGCTTCTCCGGGCACATCACCCTGGAGTTGTCGAACGTGGCAAACCTGCCGATCACGCTGTGGCCGGGGATGAAGATCGGTCAGTTGTGCCTGCTGAGGTTGACCAGCCCGGCCGAACACCCCTATGGCAGCGCCTCGGTCGGATCGAAGTACCAGGGCCAGCGCGGGCCTACCCCGTCGCGGTCCTACCAGAACTTCATCCGGACCTCCGGATAGCTGTAACGACAGTCCCGGCTTCGGCGATGAACCGTTAGCGGTTCAACCAACGGAGGGGCACGTGGACGTCGTTCTCGGTGTGTCGATGGCACCCACGGCAGTTCGGATGGTTCTGGTCGAGGGTGAGGACGCCCACGGAGCCACTGTCGACCACCGCTGTTTCGACCTCACCACCGATGACGCGGCCGCGTCGGCGCTCGCGGGCATCCTGGGCACCAGGGACAGCGCAGCTGAGGGCGGGCATCGGATCGTCGCCACCGGGGTGGTCTGGAATGACCCCGCCGCCGCGGCCCGGCTGAAAAGTGTGTTGCGGGCCGCCAGCATCGACGATGTCATCCTGGTATCCGAACTGCACGCCGCCGGTGCGCTGGCACAGGCAATCGGGCAGGCGGCCGGTTACGCACACACCGCGCTGATGTTCCTCGAACGCGACACCGCCACGCTGGCGGTGGTGCGAGCCGCCGACGGAGCGGTGGTCAAAGTTGCCAGTCGCAGTCTGCACGTCCCCGACGCCGCGGCCGAACTGCAGACGATGGTGGTCGGTCTCGAGCAACTTCCCACCCCGCCCCAGGCACTGTTCATGGTGGGTTCCGGTGTCGATGTCGAGGCGCTGAAAACACTTGTCGCCGTAGGAACGACGCTGCCGGTACATATTCCCGAGGACGCCGCACTGGCATTGGCCCGCGGCGCGGCACTGGCCGCGGTCAACACCCCCCGATACGACGCCAGCACCGTTGGCTTGGCACCGAACGACGTGACCGTCGGCTTGGCGCCCAGCGATGACACCTCGACGGTCGCCGGGATCATCACCCAGCAAGCCGCCATCGGGTACATGGCGCC
>CAIWCQ010000476.1 GCA_903911165.1 uncultured Actinomycetes bacterium
GAGACAGCGGGCGTCGCGCCCGCGCGCCGTGGCGCGACCGGCCTGACCGAGCGCCAGCGGACCATCCTCGAAGTCATCCGGGCCTCGGTCACCGGCCGGGGCTACCCCCCGAGTATCCGGGAAATCGGCGACGCCGTCGGACTCACCTCCACCTCATCGGTGGCTCACCAGCTGCGCACCCTCGAACGCAAGGGATACCTGCGCCGCGACCCCAATCGGCCACGCGCAGTCGACGTCCGCGGAATCGAAGACAGTGCCATGCCGCCGGTCACGGACGTCGAAGGTTCGGACTCGCTGCCAGAACCCGCCTTCATTCCAGTCCTCGGCCGGATCGCCGCGGGTGGCCCGATCCTCGCCGAAGAGGCGGTCGAGGATGTCTTCCCCCTGCCGAGGGCCCTCGTCGGGGAAGGATCGCTGTTCCTGTTGAAAGTGGTCGGTGAGTCCATGGTCGACGCCGCGATCTGCGATGGCGACTGGGTCGTGATCCGTCAGCAGAATGTCGCCGACAACGGCGATATCGTCGCGGCGATGATCGACGGCGAAGCGACCGTCAAAACCTTCAAACGCACTGCCGGCCAGGTGTGGTTGATGCCGCACAACCCCGCCTTCGACCCGATCCCGGGCAATGAAGCCGCGATCCTGGGCAAAGTCGTCACCGTCATCCGCAAGGTCTGATGCGGACGGCGAGTCCTATCCGAGACTCACTCGGGGGCTTTGAAGAACCCGTTGGCCTGAGCCAGTTCTTCGCTGGCGAACCAAACCTCCGGGAGGGTGTTGTCGTACAACTCCGAATCCGGGGTGTAGTACAGACCCGAATGGGTGTTGCCCTTGATCCAGTAGCCCTCAGGTGCCTGATACGGATCGGCTAAGGGCAGGTGGATCGCCGGACGCCACGGTTCAGGGTCCAACCGTTCGAATTCTGTTTCGGCCTGGGTTTCGACCGGGATAACCCCGACGGAGGACTCGGTGGCCCATTCCGGAGGCTCCGGTGCGGCGCGCCGATGTCGGGGCCAGCCGACCTCGTCGAGGTCGAGTTGCCACGTCGGCGACGCGCCATCGGCGCCGAACGCGGAGTGCCGCCCGGAGTTGATTGGAACGTCGTCCTCCCAGGCCTCGACCTCATCAAATTGCTCGACAGCACCGAACTGCTCCGTCGCGTCGAACCCCTCAAGATCGGCCTCGGTGGGGATGCGGGTCGGTGCGGTGTCGATCGCGTCCTCGTCATTACCGAACCCAGTTCCTTCCCCCGGAGCCGACCAGTTGAAGGTGGAGTCGCGTCCGGAATCAGGATGTGCCCCGGGCCAGGGGTCATCATCAGAGCCGGCGGAGAAGTACCCATTGTCGGTATCCGGGTCGACGACCGCGGACTTCCGCAGCGACCATGCCGCAAGCGATCCGAGCAACAGCACCAGTGGAATCAGTAGCAGCCACCACGAGTTCCAGCCGCGCTTTCCGGCGGTGTCGCCGGACGGCGGCCCGGTGGGAGCCTGCGCCACCGCGTCGGGCAGTTCCAACCCTGACAGCGTCGACGCAAGGTCCGCCGGGGAGGTGGTGAACTTCCCGGCGGCGCGGTTCCAGGAGATCTCACCGCCGCTGAAGCTCTGGGTGATCTCATCACCGGAGACGGTCTGCTCGCCGGTCGGAATGCCCAGTGCGCCGGTGGCCCCGCCGAGTTCGGCCCACGCGGCGTTGATCGCGCCCCGGACGACGATCGCGCCGGTGTCGGGCGTCCAGAAGATCACCGGCTTGTCGGCTGCGCTGAAGGAACTGGTGCGACCGTTGGGTACGCCACCGTCGGACTCGGTTCCCACCGGATAGCCCAGATCGCCCGCAGGTCCACCCTCGGACTCGTATTTGGACAGGATGGCGCCGGTCACGGCGTGGGCGCCGGTGTCCGGCGAGTAGAAGACCTTGCCGCCGGCATAGCCCTGGGCTGCGCCGTTGTCGCCGATCACCGACGGCGGTCCCTGCCGCGCCCCGAGCGGGCCGCCCAGACCGCCACTGGCCCGCCAGGCCAGGTTCATCAGCGTGATCGGGTCGGACGGAACTTCCAGGCCGGCAAGGCCTTCGGCGAGTTCGGCGGGTACTGAGGTGAACGTCTTAGTGGCAAGATTCCACGTCAGCTCGCCACCGGTGAACTTCTGACTCACCAAATCGCCGTCGTAGCGCTCGTCTTCGACGGGAACGCCCAGCGCTCCGGCCGAACCGCCCAGCTTGTCCCAGCCCGCGTTGATGGCACCTCGTACCGCCCAGGCGCCGGTCTCCGGCGTCCAGAAAACAGCGGGTTTGTCGCTGGCGTTGAAAGTGCTGACCCGGCTGTCCGGGCCCACCAGTCCGGGGACCTCGTCGATCGTCGGGAAGCCCAGGTCGCTGTCGGCCGGGCCGCCGAGGGACTCGTATTTGTCCAATATCGCGCCGGAAATGAGGTGGGCGCCGGAATCCGGGGTGAAAAAGATCTTGCCGTCGGTGAACTTCTGGCCGTAGCCCTCACCGACCTCATAGACGTCGCCGTCCTGGCTGCCCACCTGTGATCCGGAGCCGCCGGCCGCTGCCCAGGCCGCGCCGATCGCGTCAGCGGCGTCGCTCTCGGGCGTGGCCAACGCGAGCGGGGCCACCAGCACCGCCGCCGCGGCGGTTGCAACTACACCCAGCGCGATGCGCCGGGTGGTCGACCTGAGCCCTATTCCAAGCCGCGTCATCAACTGTCTCCCGCGTTCGATCACGAAGTGTCTATCTGGTCAATTGCGCTTAACGGTCGCATATATCCGCGCCAGCTAATCACGACACGCGGTGACTTCAGGCAGGGGAATTCAAATCGAGATCGAAAACGAATTGATCCGAAATATCGGGAATCGGTCTACAACCGCGGTGGGATCGACTTTCGCCGACCTCCACGTCCCGGCGGCTACAGGCCCAGACTGCGCCCGACGATCTCCTTCATGATTTCGGTGGTGCCGCCGTAAATGGTCTGCACCCGGGCGTCGAGGAATGCCTTCGCCACGCTGTATTCGCGCATGTAACCGTAGCCGCCGTACAACTGCAGGCAACGATCCACCAGGCGAACCTGGGCCTCGGTCGTCCACCATTTAGCCATCGCGGCCTGCTCCGCCGTGAGCTTGCCGTCGAGGTGCAGTCTGATGAACTCGTCGACCATGATCCGCACCGCGGTGGCTTCGGTCGACAGCTCCGCGAGAAGAAACCGACTGTTCTGGAAGGAGCCGATCGGCTTACCGAACGCCTTACGTTCCTTGACGTAGGCAATAGTCTCCTCGAGCACCGACTCCATAGCGGCGGCCGCCATCACGGCCAGCGAAATGCGCTCCTGCGGCAGGTTTTGCATGAGATAGATGAAGCCCATGCCCTCCTCGCCGAGCAGGTTCTCAACGGGCACCCGTACGTCGGTGAACGACAGTTCCGCAGTGTCCTGAGCGTCGAGGCCGATCTTGTCCAGATGGCGGCCTCGCTCGAACCCGGCCATTCCGCGTTCGACGGCCAGCAGCGAGAACCCCTGCGCGCCCTTGTCGGGGTTGGTCTGGGCGACCACCAGCACCAGGTCGGCGTTGATTCCGTTGGTGATGAACGTCTTGGACCCATTGAGGATGTAGTGATCTCCTTCTTTGACCGCGCGGGTCTTGATGCCCTGCAGATCGCTACCGGTGCCCGGTTCGGTCATGGCGATGGCCGTGATCATCTCGCCCGTGCTGAACTGCGGCAGCCAGCGATCTTTCTGCTCTCTGGTGGTCAGTTCCAGCAGGTAGGGCGCGATGACGTCGTTGTGTAGTGCGAATCCGAGACCGCTGTATCGCCCGGCGACCGTTTCCTCGGTGACGACGACGTTGTACCGGAAGTCCGGGTTACCGCCGCCGCCGTACTCCTCAGGCACTGCCATGCTCAGGAAGCCCTGCTTGCCAGCCTCCAACCACACCCCGCGGTCGACGATCTTGTCCTTCTCCCACTGGTCATGGTTCGGCGCGACGTGCTTGTCGAGGAAGGCCCGGTAGGACTCCCGGAACAGCTCGTGCTCGGGTTCGAAGAGGGTGCGGGAGTAGTTGACGGCCTTGCCCATGGCTTACCTCCGGGGTGGTGCGTTGACTAGTGGATCTCAGAATAGACCAACCGGATGGTTGGGCACCAAAACAGCCGACGCCGGCCGACATTCGCACAGGTCGGAGGCTTAGCGCGTCGCAAACGGCCGCAGACTCGCCGCGAGCGCAGCCGGGACCCGGGCTTTCACCCGGGTGCCGTGCTCGGTGTGCTCGGTGGCATCGACCCGGCCGTCGTTGTGCACCCGGGCGACCAGATCGCCGCGGCCGTACGGAATGGTGACATCGACGGTCGTCTCGCGGGGTTCGACCAATTCGCCCAGGCGGGTGCGCAGGCGGTCCAGACCCTCGCCGGAATGAGCCGA